>NZ_JAUZUS010000005.1:0-251896 GCF_031844145.1 Kocuria sp. PD6 | reverse complement strand
CCGGGTGTTCTGCATTTCCCCATGGACCCGGATCCCGGAAACCCATTCCGAGCCTCTTCCCGGGACATGTTCCGGCCCGGCGATACTAGGCAGCGGCACATAGAAGCCTATGCATAATCATTCATTGTCTGAACCGATATGCACTCCGGTCATGATCGCGTAGCTCACCGGCAATCCGTCACCATCCCCCGGCGCACCGGTGAACTCCGCGATGACAAGTACTGACGGGAAGCGCCAGGATCCCCGGGGGACAGCTGTGACAGCTCTGAGAACTTTGGTGCACGATTCTTTCAGTCGCACTCGTACCGCCACGATCGTCGTGGCCCTATTGCTCACGGGGCTGGTCCCCGTGGTGCTCGAACTCCTGGGCTCACACGCCGAGGTCCTGGTCATCGCGGGCGGACTGCTGGTGTTGCTCACCGCGTTCCTAGTGCTGCGCGGCTCCCGTCCGGTGGGCGCCGAGCACGCATCGGAAACCGCCGGGAGCTCCCGCGGCGGGGTGGAGCTGTTGCTCTACCTCTCCCCGGTGATCTTCCTGAACATCGTCTTCCCGCTCGTGAGCCCGCGCATGGCGGAGGCGACCGTGGGTGGGGTCCAACTGACCCACGTGGTCCTGGCCTCTTCCATCACCGTGCCCTGGCTCGCGCAGGCCGCGTGCATGCCCGCGTACCGCGCGATCGGTGACCTCATGGCCGAGCGGGACACGCAGAAGATCACCCGGTGCTTCTGCGAGGTGTGGCCGGCCATGTTCCTGCAGACCCTCCCGCTCGCCGCGCTGTTCGCACTGCCGCTGTGGCTGGCCACCGGCTGGTCCTGGCAGGCCATGGGCGCCTACCTGCT
This sequence comes from Kocuria sp. PD6, assembly GCF_031844145.1. NCBI lineage: Bacteria > Bacillati > Actinomycetota > Actinomycetes > Micrococcales > Micrococcaceae > Kocuria > Kocuria sp. PD6. The sequence continues at coordinate 251,056 of NZ_JAUZUS010000005.1, read as the reverse complement.
GTTGCTGGGCACGCACGTGCTGTTCGTACAGTCCCTGGTCCTCGCCAACGTGGGAGAACGCCGCGGCCTGTGGGCCGTGGCATGGGGCGCCTACGCCCTGGCCCTGGCCGTGGTTCCCACCGTGTGGATCCTTCCGCCCCTGGTCGCCGCGGCCACCCAGATCGCGGCAATGGGCCGTCAGCTGTCCCACGTGCGGGTCTTCGAACGCCTGGACCACCGCAACTTCGCCGCGGACGCGCTGCGCGGACTGCTGCTCGGATCGGTGTTGTGGGCGGACAAGTTCGTGCTGTTCCTGGCCACGGACGGGACCTTCCAGGTGATCGTGGTGTTCATGGCCATGCTCCCCGCGGTGCTCGCCTACAACTTCTACTTCGTCAACATGGCCCCGCACGTGGACCGCGCCGTCAGCGGACTGCACCGGGCCATCGAGAAGGAAACATTGCCCGTGCTGGCCTCCCGCTCCACGCTGCTCAGCTACGTGGTGGACCGCTCCGTCCTGCGCACCGGCGCGGTGGGCATGATGCTGACCCTGGCGGCCGCGCTGCTGCTGGGCGGACTGCAGCCCCACCACGTCCTCCTCGCGGTGACCGTGGCCGTGGCGTCCTGGACGTTCATGATGCTCACGCTGTTGAGCTACGAACTGGACTACATCGGGGAGAAGATCACGGCCCAGGCCCTGGGTGCGGTGCACCTGGTCGTGAGCATCCTCGCGTTCGCGGTGTTCTCCACCAACGGGGCGTACGCCCTCCTGTTGCTCGCGGACCTGGTGCTGGTCGCCGGTGCCTGGGCACTGTACAAGCGTCACTGGGCCCAGCCCGAGTACACCCTCTTCTGGCGCCACGCCACGTCCTGGTAACGCAGTCCACGTAAGCGCTTCCTATCAAGCGCATCCGCCGCGCCCGGGCGCAGTCCTGCCCGGTCTCGGCCCCCACTGCACGTCCCTGCTGGTCGCCACATTGCGACCCCGGACCCTTTCATCCCGTGAGGAATAGTTGACATGTACCCTTTCACGCGCTCACACGCCAAGCACCGCGCCACCAAGTCCGTGGCCGTCGCGGAACCCACCCGTCTGTCCCCCGCCGCGCAACAGCGCCAGAAGCAGTACGAGGACGTGGACGTCGCCATCGTCATGGAATCCACCTACCCCTTCCTCAAGGGCGGGGTCTCGGCGGTCGTCCACGACATCGTCACGGGTAACCCCGACCTGAGCTACGGGATCATCCACATCTCCTGGGACTCCGAGGCACCCCAGGAGGACCTCTACTCCATGCCCGAGAACGTGAAATGGGTCCGCGTGGTCTACCTGAGCATGCAGGAGCACCGGGACGACTTCATGTCCGTGCGCCCCAAGGATCTGGGCATGACCGCTGAGCAGCGAACGGTGCTGTCCCACCGGATCTTCGACGCGATCTACGCCCTGGCCGGTACCCGGGACACCGAGCCACTGTGGGAGCTCATCGACGAGGGGCTCAATGAACGTACCCGGCAGTACCCCCTGTGGGCCGTCCTGGGCTCTCGCGAGTTCCTGCATGCGCTGACGGAGCGGATGCCGCAGCTCGGGCTCTCCCTGTCCGAATCGTTCTGGTTGCTGCGCGGATTCTTCTCCCTGGCCCACGCGATCCTGGGCGAGACCATGCCCCGGGCCCGGGTGTACCACGCGCACACGACCGGCTACGCGTCCCTGCTGGGTGCCGCGGCCGCGCGCGATCACGGCACGTCGTTCCTGCTCACCGAGCACAACCTGTACGTGCGCGACACCGTGAACACCCTGCTCGACCGCAACATGGCGCTGTCGATCACGTCCGAGGACTACCGCACGTTTGACGTCAGTGCCGAGGACCGGGCGTGGATGGCGTGGTGGATCGAGATCGGGCACTTCTGCTACCCGAGCGCCGAGCTCGTGACCTATCTCTACCCCACGGCCATCACGGAGGCCGCGAGCCTGGGCGCGGACGTGGACAAGTCCGTGGTGCTGCCCAACGGCATGATCATCGAGGAGTTCGAGGAGAAGTACCACGCCCGCCAAGCCGCGGTGGAGCGCATTGCGCAGTCCCCGGAGGAGCACACCTGGCGACTCGTGTACATCGCCCGCGTGGTGCCCATCAAGGGACTCATGGATCTGCTCTCCAGCATGGACATCCTGCGGGATCGCGGGTACCCCAACATCCACCTGGACGTCCTGGGCCCCACCGAGCATGTGCCCGAGTACTACGAGGCGTGCCTCGAGAAGATCGAGGCCCTGGGCCTCCACGACCTCGTGACCATCCACGGGACCGTGAACGTACGGGACATGCTCGACCAGTTCGACCTGCTGGTGCTCCCGAGCTACAACGAGGGCCAGCCGATCGTGGTGCTCGAGGCCATGGCCGCGGGCATCCCCACGGTGGGTTCGGACGTGGGTGGCATGAGCCAGCTCGTGGGCGACGACCTGGTGACCCCCGACGGCCGTACGTGGGGACCGTGCGGTGAACTGCTCGCACCCGGTGACATCGTGGCCATGGCGGACAAGGTCCAGGCCGTGATCGGGAACGTGGATCGTTACCGCTCCTACAGCACCAACGCCCGCGGCCGCGTGGAGGACTTCTTCCAGCTCCACGAGGTCATGTCCTCCTACAACAAGATCTACCGGATGCTCGGCAACATGGGTGAGAAGCGCAACTTCGAGTACTCGGACCTGCGTCAACCGGCGCTCGACGCGCCGTCGGCGGGCGCGGGCGAGTGAGCGGCGTCGGCGCCTGGATCCGGTACGGGGGCCCGATCAGCCCCGAGCAGCTCGACTTCGCCGCGCAGCACTACCGGGCGGCGATCCTGCAGCCGTGGGAGACGGCGGCGGCCGCGGACCTCAAGCGGCGCCGCCCGGACATGACGGTGCTGTGCTACAAGTGCCTGTCCTCGACCCGCAGTTACGAACCGGGCCCGATCCACAGTTCCGGGGTCTCGTACGCCGAGGCCCCGGACCGGTGGTTCGCGCGGCGCCTGGACGGTGAACGCATCGAGTGGGCCCGCTACGGCGGACACTGGCAGATGACCGTGTGGTCGCCCGAGTACCGCGAGCGCTGGGTGCGCAACGTCGTCGCCGAGCTGCGGGATTCGCCGTTCGACGGCGTGATGGCGGACAACGACGTGTTCGACGACTACTACGGCCTGGACCTGCCCATCCGTCATGCCCGGACGATGGCGGATTTCCGCGACGGCGCGGGCGAATTGGTGCATGCCGCGGGCACGGCCCTGAACGCGGTCGGTAAGATCCTGGTCCCGAACATCGCGGAATCGCGGCGCGAGCCCGGCCGCTGGGCGAGCCACGCGGCCTACGGCGGCGGATTCGAGGAGGTGTGGCTGGGCTTCAGCCCGGTGGACCTGTTCGACCCGGAGACCACCGAGGCGCAGCTGCCCCAGGCGGACGGGCCGGGCATCAGCATCCTGCGGGTGCCCACGGACGGCGACGACGACCACCCCAATGTCGAGTACGGTCTGGCCGCGTTCTGGATCTTCGGGGCGGGCCGCGGCGCGTACTCGGCCACGGCGCACGACGACTACAGCCGCACCCAGCACACCGCGCAGCTCGACTGGGACCTCGGCGCGCCGGTGCAGGACCCCGTGCGCCGCGGTCACACGTGGTGGCGCGAGTTCACGCACGGCTGGGCCGCGGTGAACTTCAACGCCGACCGCCGACGACGCCGCCGCGTCCGGGTGCCGCGCGGCATGGTCGACGTCCGGGGCCGGGCGGCGGGGTCCCACCTGGTGCTGCAGCCCCGCCGCGGGGTGGTGCTGCGGCGGGGGTGAGCCCACCGGGGGTGCGGGGCATCGCGTGCCGGACGCTCGTCCGGCAGGCGTGTGCGCCGGACATGTTGTCTCTGGCCGCGCCGTGTGGGGCCCGGGCGCGAGATGACACCCCGTCGGCGCATTGTGATGGAATCACCCCATGAGCCCAATACCTCGTCCGCGCCCGTTCACCCAGGTCGACGTCTTCTCCCGGGAGCCCTATCTGGGCAACCCGGTGGCGGTCGTCCTGGATGGCACCGATCTCACCGACGACGCCATGGCCCGCTTCGCGCGCTGGACCAACCTGTCCGAGACCACGTTCGTGCTCCCACCCACGGACCCGGCCGCCGACTACCGGCTGCGCATCTGGACCCCGGACCGTGAGCTGCCGTTCGCCGGTCACCCCACCCTGGGCTCGGCCCACGCATGGCTCACCGCGGGCAACACCGCGCGTGCCAAGGACGTCATCGTCCAGGAATGCGCCGCGGGCCTCGTGCGGATCCGCCCGTCCGACGACGGCGCACTGACCTTCGAGGCCCCACCCACCGACCGCACGGGAGACCTGGGCCCGGAACTGCTCGGGGGCGTGACCGCGGCCCTGGGCCTGCGGGACGAGCAGGTCGTCGCCCATCAGTGGGTCGACAACGGCCCCGGCTGGGCCGCGCTGCTTCTGGCTGGCGCCAAGGACGTCCTGGCGATCGAGCCCGACCTTCCCGCTCTCCACGGCGCCAAGATCGGCGTGGTGGGTCCCCACCCGCAGAGCAGTCCGCACCAGTTCGAGGTCCGCGCCTTCGTGGGTGGGACCGGCGGGTACGAGGACCCCGTCACGGGAAGCCTCAACGCGAGCCTGGCCCAGTGGCTCATCCGTACGGGCCGGGCGCCCGCGAACTACATCGCCCGACAGGGCACCCTCATGGGACGCAGCGGCCTCGTGACCGTGACGTCGGACGGGGACCACGTGTTCGTGGGCGGACACTGCACCGCGTGCATCGACGGGACGGTGCTGCTGTGAACCCCCGGGGCACCGAGCAGGGCGCGTCCCTGCACCTGGTCTTCGACGGCAACTGCGGGTTCTGCACGCGCTGCGTGGGATGGGCCCGGACACTGGACCGCCATGACCGGATCGCCCTGCACGCCTACCAGGTCCCCGGCGTACTGGAGCGGTTCGGACTGACGAATGCGGAGGGCAACGCGTCGGTGTGGGCCGTCCTATCCCGTTCCGGTGAGCGATCCTCGGGGGCGCACGCGGTGGCCGTGACCCTGGACACCGCCCTGGGCATCCGGGTGTTCGAGCCGTTCTACCGGTTACCGCCCGTGCGGTGGGTCCAGGACCGCGTGTACCGGTGGGTGGCCGATCACCGGGGGAAGTTCCCCGGTGTCACCCCGTGGTGCCAGCAGCACCCCGGGCAGTGCGGGACCCCGTAACGGTTCCGCTCCGCGTACCGAGCGAGCCGTGCCACCCGCGCGACGGCAAGACACTGCGGCGCCATGACTCCATGACTCCGCCCCGACGCGCACCACCCCACCGAACACGTCGCTACCCGAGCGGTGCCATCCCACCGCGGCGCCGCCGCTCCACCGCGTTCAAAGATCGGGTCTCACCCGGGCAGCGTGTCCCGCAGCGCCCGCGCCGCCGCGGTGACGTCCTGCGCATCGGTCACGGCCCGCACGACCACGATGCGCGAGGCACCCGTGTCGAGCACGGACGGCAACCGCGCGGTGTCGACCCCGCCGATCGCGAAGAAGGGCTTGTCCCCCGCGTGCTGAGCGGCGTAGCGCGACAGCTCGAGCCCCACGGCCGCGCGACCCGGCTTGGTGGGGGTCTCCCACACGGGCCCGGTGCAGAAGTAGTCGAGCCCGGCGTCGGCCACGGCGGCGTCCACCTGGGCCGGGGAGTGACAGGACCGCCCGATCACCACGTCGTCCCCCAGGACCCGCCGAGCCTGCGCGGTGGTGAGATCGCCCTGGCCCACGTGGAACACGTCCGCGCCGGTGAGCAGCGCGACGTCCGCACGGTCGTTGACGGCGAAGAGTGCGCCGTGCTCACGGGCGACGTCGGCGAGTACCTCGATGGCCTCGATCTCCGCGGCGGCCTCGAGGGATTTGTCCCGCAACTGGATGATGTCCACCCCGCCCTCGTACGCGGCGTGCAGAAATTCGCGCAGGTCACCGCGCTCGTGGCGCGCCGTGACGCACACGTACAGTCGCGCGTTCTCGAGGGCGGCGCGGCGCCCGGTACCCGTCTGGCTCGTGTGTCCCATGCGGCCATCGTGGCACGAACCGCGCGCCCGCGGACACCTCGCCCGATCAGCCCGCCGCGAAGTCCCCCTGCGTTCCACAGCTAGGGGTGATTAGACTGGCAGGGCCGTTCGTCGCCGTTCGACGAACTCCACGGGAGTCCGCACACGTTGGCAACAACCACCGCAGCGGGCTGAGAGGGCGTGAGCCGCCGACCGGATCACCTGATGCGGATCATGCCGCCGGAGGGAGGAACAATGCCCGAGCACCTCGGTGACCACGTGGTCGTGGCCGGAGCTGGTCTCGTGGGCCTGGCCACGGCCTTCGAACTACGACGCCGCGGGGCCGCCGTGACCGTCGTCGATCCCCGCCCGGCGTGGGGCGCCACCCGCGCGGCCGCGGGCATGCTCGCACCGATCGCCGAGACCCAGTACGGCCAGGAACGCCTCTACCCCCTCATGCGGTCCTCCGCCGCGGAGTACCCGGACTTCGTGGAGCGCGTCACCGCGGCCACGGGCCTGCCCACGGGCTACCGCACCGAGGAGACGCTCGTGGTGGCCGCCGACGCCGCGGACGCCCAATCCCTCTCCGACCTCGCGTCACACCAGATCGCCTCCGGGATGGACGTGCAGGAGATCTCCACGCGGGAGGCCCGGCACCTGGAACCGGCTCTTGCGCCGCGGTTGAGCGGTGCGGTACGGATCGTCTCCGACCGCCAGGTGGACCCCCGGATGCTCGCGGCCGCCCTGGTGGAGACCCTGAACTGCCCGCAGCTGACCACCATCGGGGACGTCCCCGACGCCGGACCGGCGCAGTGGCTGACCTCCCGCGTGGACACCGTGCTGACGTCCCGCAGGGAACCCCGGCAGGCCACGGGCGTGCAGGTGGACTCCGGTGAGGTGATCCCCGCGGACGCCGTGGTCGTGGCCACCGGGCTGACCGCCAACACCATGGGCGGGCTGCCCGAGGGACTCGACCTCAGATTGCGCCCGGTGTTCGGGGACATCCTGCGGTTGCGGGTTCCCGAGACCGCCCTGGCCCCCGGGGAATCGCATTTGCTCACGCGCACGGTGCGCGCCCAGGTCCTGGGTCGACCCGTGTACATGGTCCCCCGCGAGGACCGGACCCTGGTGCTGGGCGCCACGAGCCGCGAGGACGGGCGCGAATCCGTGCTGGCCGGTGGCGTACACCAACTGCTGCGGGACGCGCGCGCCGTGGTCCCCGCGATCGACGACTGCGACGTCCTGGAGATGATGGCCCGCGCCCGCCCGGGAACCTCCGACGACCTGCCGTACGTGGGGAAGACCTCGGTGGCCGGGCTCGTGATCAGCACGGGTCACTTCCGTCACGGCATCCTGCTGACCCCCGTGGCGTCCCGGCTCGCGGCGGAGCTCGTGACCGGCGTCCTGGACCCGCTCGCGGACCACGGGTCCGACGCCGCGTTCCTCGCCGACACCGACCCGGCCCGGCACTCGAACCCCGCCCCCGAGGCCCCGTTCACCACACCCGAGAGCTATCCCCAGATGCATGGAGGACTCGAATGATCGCGCCCGAGACCACAGACAATTCCTCCACGGCCGTCGTGAACGGCTCCCCCGTGGCGGTGACCCCGGGGTTGACGGTCGCGAGCGCCGTCGTCGACCTCACGGGCCGCGAGATCACACCTGAGGGCACCGCCGCGGACGGCCATCCCCTGGGGATCGCCGTGGCGGTGGACGACGCCGTGATCCCCCGCTCCCTGTGGGCCACGACCCCCGTGGAAGCGGGTCAATCCGTGGAGATCGTCACCGCGGTGCAGGGAGGCTGAACATGACCACGCACGGAACCCCCCTGACCGTGGCCGGGGTGGAGCTCTCGTCCCGGCTGATCATGGGCACCGGGGGCCTCACCGATTTCGCGATGCTCGAACGGGCCCTGCTGGCCTCCGGGACGGAACTGACCACGGTGGCCCTGCGCCGCTTCGCGCCCGGCCCCGCCTCGCCAGCGGGCGCGCAAGCATCCGGCACGGCGAACTGGGCGAGCGGTCGCGCGGGAGGTGGCGCAGCGGCGTCGTCGACCGGGACACCGCAGGACAGCCTGTACGGGCTGCTGCGCCGCAACGACATCCGGGTGCTGCCCAACACTGCGGGGTGCTACACCGCGCGGGACGCTCTGCTGACCGCTGAACTGGGGCGCGAGGCGCTGGAGACGGACTGGGTCAAGCTCGAAATCATCGCGGACGAGGACACCCTGCTCCCGGACGGTGTGGAGCTGCTGGACGCGACCGAGAAACTCGCTCGGCGCGGTTTCAAGGTCTTCGCGTACACGTCCGACGACCCCGTGCTCGCGCTGCGGCTCGAGGACGCCGGGGCCGTGGCCGTGATGCCCCTCGGTGCTCCCATCGGCACGGGTCTGGGGATCCTCAACCCGCACAACATCGAACTCATCGCGTCCCGCGCGTCCGTGCCCGTGGTGCTGGATGCCGGGATCGGCACGGCGTCCGAGGCGGCCCTGGCCATGGAACTCGGGTGCGACGCCGTCCTGCTCGCGTCCGCCGTGACCCGCGCGCAGGATCCCGTGGCCATGGCGAGTGCCATGAAGCACGCCGTGCTCGCGGGGCACCTGGCCCGCGGCGCGGGGCGGATCGCGCGGCGCACGCACGCCGTGGCGTCCTCGCCCATGGCCGGGCGCATCGATACCGCCGACGCGCCCCGCGGGGACTGGCCCGCGCCTTCATCCACCACCCCACAGCTGGAATCGCAGGTTTCATGAGCACCCCGCTACCACCCCTCGTGGCCCCCGCCTCCGATCTGAGTCGCGAGGAACTCGAACGCTATTCACGCCACCTCACGTTGCCGCAACTGGGCGAGAAGGGGCAGCGTCGGCTCAAGAACGCACGCGTCCTGGTGATCGGCGCGGGCGGGCTCGGCGCTCCCGCGCTGCAGTACCTCGCGGCCGCCGGGGTGGGGACCATCGGCGTGGTCGACGACGACGTCGTATCCGTGTCCAACCTGCAACGCCAGGTGGTCCATGGGATGGCCGACATCGGCCGGCCCAAGGTCGATTCCGCCGCGGATGCCGTGGCCCGGCTCAACCCCCTGGTCACCGTGCACCGCCATCCCGAGCGGCTGAGCACCGACAACGTCCTGGAGATCTTCTCCGGCTACGACCTGATCATGGACGGCGCGGACAACTTCGGCACACGCTTCCTGGTCTCGGACGCCGCCGAACTCACCGGCATCCCCGTGGTGTGGGGCTCCATCCTGCGTTTCGACGGCCAGGTCTCCGTGTTCTGGTCCGGTCACGGCCCCGTGTACCGCGACCTGTTCCCGGAAGCGCCCGCGCCGGGCCAGGTCCCCTCGTGCGCCGAGGGCGGTGTGCTGGGCATGCTCCCGGCCACGATCGGCTCGGTCATGGTCACCGAGGCGCTCAAACTCATCACGGGCATCGGCCGTCCCCTGCTCGGCAGGGTCCTCATCCACGACGCCCTGGCCCAGACGTGGCGCGAGCTCACGGTCCTGCCGGACCCGCACCGCCCACCCGTCACGGATCTCTCGCAGGTGGCGCTCGCGTGCGGTCTGCCCTCCGACGACGACGCCGCTCCCGCCCCCCACGAGACCGTCACCGCCCCGGAGCTGGCCGAGCTACTGACCGCCCGGTCCCTCGGGGAGACGTCCTTCACGCTCGTGGACGTGCGCGAGGACTGGGAGCGCAAACTCGTGGCCATCCCCGGATCCGTGCACGTGCCGCTGCAGGACGTCCTGGACCGGGGTGTCACGGCTCTTCCGGATGAGGCGGAGGGCACCGTGATCCTGCACTGCAAGGCCGGTGCCCGTTCCGCCCAGGCCCTCGCGGCACTGCGCAGGGACTACGCCCTGCGGGAGGACACCGTGAAGCACCTGGACGGCGGGGTGCTCGCGTGGATCGACCGGGTGGACCCGGCGCTGCCGCGCTACTGACTCGTTCGATCACAGCTCCTCCTCAAGGAGCGGTTTCCGCGCGTGTGTCACCATGAGGTCCAGCGGTTCGTGGTGGATAGCCGTTGGACTGACTGATCGCTTGTAGCGCGCGGCAGCTCCTCGTGAGCGATCGCTGCTGGTGAGCAACGTGTGAACGCGAAGGTCCCCGTCACCGCGGTAACGCGGGCGACGGGGACCTTTCTCGAAGTATGCGGGACAGGACCGCGCGGCCTCAACCCAGCAGGATCACGTCCAGCGTGCGCGGACCGTGGACACCCTCCACGCGTTCGAGCTCGATGTCCGAGGTGGCCGAGGGCCCCGAGATCATGGTGGTGGGCGCAGTGGGCTCCACGCGGGCCATGGCCTCCGGGATGAGCTCCACCACGGAGTCCAGCGGCACGATGCAGATGTGGTGGTCCGGCACCAGGGTGATGGCGCGCCGACCCTCGTCCGGGCGCCCGGACAGGAAGATGGTGCCCGTCTGCGCGCACGAGACCGTGGAGGAGGTCACCACGGCGTCCACCTGGTTGAGGTCCCGCACGGTCAGCGCGGAGGCCTTGCGACCGTCATTGGGGTCCACGATGGCCCGGCGCGCGGCGGTCTCCTCAGGCAACCACGCGGTGTCGAGGCCCTCGGGGATCACGTAGCGCGCGGAGGTCCCAAGCTGGGTGGCGACGCGCTGCGCCACTGTCTGCGCGGTCTCCCTGTAGACGTTGGCCTTGTAATCCAGCAACCGGTCCTCGAGCATGTCGATGATCTCGTCCCGCCCGAGGCCCGAGGTGTGCCGGTAGTCGCGGGGCACGTGGGGTGCCCGCGGGTGGTCCGCGAGCGCACCGTTGAGCCGCTCGAGGATTTCGGTCTTGGCGTCGGCGCTCATGCCGGCTCTCCGTCCTGGTTCCCGCGGCCTGCGTGGCCGTTGCGGGGTGCGATGTTGTCCTCGTGGGGGTCGCCCGTGGCAGCACTGTACGCCCCGGCCACGGCATCCGCGCCGGCACCCGGGGTGGCAGCGTCCTGGCCGGTGCCGGCCGCGGTCTCCTCGGTCCGGGCTGCCTTGGACTCGCCGTGCGGGCCCTGGGGGGTTGCCACCTCGACGGACGACGCCGGGTGGTCCTCCGCGAGCCCCGCACCGGTGCGCTCGGTTCCCGGCGCTGCAGTGACGCCGTCGCGCTCGAGTCGTTCCCCGGTCTCCCCCTCGTGCTTCTTCCACCAGTTGCGGAAGGACTCCTTGGGGGGCTCGGGGATGTCGCGCTCGGCGGTCCAGCCGCCCACCATGCCGGGCAGCCAACCGATGGCGCGATCGCGGCCGGCGATTACACGGCCCATGGGTAGCCCGCGCTCCGCCAAGGACATCCGCTGACCAGAGGACATCACGAAGGAAGCGCCCTTCATCATGACGTCCATCTGCGTGGGCACACCGCGGGAAGGCACGGCTCCTCGGATGCGGCGTCCTGCGCGACGCGCCCGAGAACCGAGCTCCTGGAGGGTGCCCTTCTGGGGGGCAGTGTCCTGCCCACCCCGGCCCTCGTCCGCGGTCAGGGACTTCTCCTCGCGCCAGTTGTCGTCCCCGCCCACCGCGGGGTCCTTGGAGACCGGTGCAGGGTGGGCGTGGTCCGGGCGTTTCCCGTGCTGGGCGCGGATGTCCTCGTCCCGCAGATGCACGAGGATCTCGGGGATGTTGATCTTCACGGGACACACCTGGTAGCACGCCCCGCACAGGGAGGACGCGTACGGCAGGGAGGCATTCTTCTCGGACGTGATGCCCGTGAGCTGCGGCGAGAGGATCGCCCCGATGGGACCGGGGTAGGTGGAGCCGTAGGAGTGCCCGCCCGCGTGCTCGTACACGGGGCACACGTTCAGGCACGCGGAACACCGGATGCAGTGCAGTGCGGAGCGACCCTGCGGGTCCGCGAGCACCGCGGAGCGCCCGTTGTCCAGGAGCACCACGTGGAAGTTCTTGGGGCCGTCCCCGGGCGTCACGCCGGTCCACAGGGAGGTGTACGGGTTCATGCGTTCGCCAGTGGAGGAGCGCGGCAAGAGCTGGAAGAACACCTCGAGGTCCTGGTAGGTGGGCAACAGTTTCTCGATGCCCATCACGGTGATCAGGGTCTCGGGCAGGGTCAGGCACATGCGCCCGTTGCCCTCGGACTCCACCACGGACAGGGTGCCAGTCTCCGCGATGCCGAAGTTCGCGCCGCTGATGGCCACCTTGGAGGTGAGGAACTTCTCCCGCAGGTGCTGCCGCGCGGCCTCCGCGAGCACTCGGGGCTCGCTCGTGAGCTCCTCGGTGACGCCGGGCATCTCGCGGCTGAAGATCTCGCGGATCTCCTCGCGGTTCTTGTGGATCGCGGGCACCAGGATGTGGGAGGGCTTGTCCCGCCCCAGCTGCACGATGAGCTCGGCGAGGTCCGTCTCCGTGGCGGTGATCCCGTGCTCGGAGAGGTGCTCGTCCAGCCCGATCTCCTGGGTGGCCATGGACTTCACCTTGATCACGTCCGTGGTGTCCTGCTCCTGGACCAGACGGGTCACGATGGCGTTCGCCTCGTCCGCGTCCCGGGCCCAGTGGACGACGCCGCCGCGCGCCGTCACGTTCGCCTCGAACAGCTCGAGCAGCTCGGGCAGCTCCGCCATCACGGTCTCCTTGATGGCGGAGCCGGCGTCGCGCAGCTCGCTCCAGTCCGGGACTTCCCCCACCACGCCGGCGCGCTTGGCGCGGATGGTGTGGGTGGCGTGCCGGATGTTGGCGCGCATCTGCTTGTTCTGCAGCTCCTTCTTGGCGGCCTTGGGGAAGGCGACCTGCGCGTGCAGGTTGCCCTGCCCGTGCACGGGACGCACGGCGGGCATGCCGAGGGACGTGACGCTCATCGAGTTGCTCCTGCAGTGGTGGCCGGGCTCGCCGTGCGACGGCCGGGTTGGGAGATGGACAGTTCAACGGGGCCCTCTACCTGCAGCGGGTTGGCCCGGGTTGAGGCGAGGATTTCCGCAAAGTGGACGGTCTGGACGTCCACGTTCCGCTTGGACGCGGCTCCGCCCAGGTGCAGCAGGCACGAGGCATCCCCGCCGGTGCACAGCGAGGCGCCCGAGCTGCGGATGTTGTTGAGCTTGGCGTCCGCCATGGCACCGGAGACGTCCGGATTCTTGAAGGAGAACGTGCCGCCGAAGCCACAGCACTCCTCGGCGTCGGGTAGCTCATGGAACTCGATGTCCGCTACGGAGCGCACGAGGTCCTTCTGGCGATCCCCGAGTCCCAGCAGGCGCATGCCGTGGCACGAGGGGTGGTAGGTCACCGGGTGCGGGAACCAGGAGCCGAGCTGCTCGGCGGCGTCCGTCACGCCCAGCACGTCCACGAGCAGCTCGGAGAGCTCGTAGGTGTTCTTGGCCACCATGGCGGCATCCTCGGCCAGGGCGTCCTCGCCGCACTGGCGCGCAACCATCGGCTGCTGGTGCCCCAGGGAGGCCACACAGGAGCCGGAGGGGGCCACGGCGACGTCGTAGTCCGCGCTGGTGAACGCGCGCACGTGGTTGCGGATTACCGGCACAGCGTCCTGGAAGTACCCGCTGTTGACGTGCATCTGGGAACAGCAGCCCTGCCCCTGGGGAAACACGACCTCGTGTCCCAGCCGCTCGAGGATCCGCACGGTGGCCAGCGCCACCTTGGGATACATGGCATCCACAATGCATGTGGCGAAGAGCGCGATTTTCATGTGTGTGGTCTCCTAACCGTCTGCCCCGGTCCATACTCTGCGGTCATACCAGGCTACGCCCGTGAGCCCGGTCACAACAACGTACGGCGTGGCATGGGACAGGCATGAAAGGCCGCGCGGGCTCCCCACGGCGGGGCGCGAGGTGTTCACCATGTGACCTGCATCATGTACGCTGTGCGGTAGGACCAATGTGGTCTGACCACTCATCGTACGACTTGCCCGGACGTGGTGCACACCGCCCCGCCGAGACCACACTCTCGATCCGGGAACCACGGTTCCGATCCGGCCCCACCCCTTGGAGAACGCGTGAATACCTTTACCGCCGCGACCGACGCCGTGGGAGGCAGCGTCGGGCTGTCCGCCCTGGTCGGCTGCCTGCCCCTGCTGACCTTCTTCGTGATGCTGCTGGCCTTCAAGGCCAGCGCCTACGTAGCGGGTCTCACGTCCCTCGCCGTGGCCCTGCTGGTGGCCACCCTGGGCTTCGGCATGCCAGCGCACCTCGCCGCACTGACCGCCACCCAGGGCGCCGTCTACGGACTGTTCCCGATCGTGTGGATCGTGGTCATGGCCCTGTGGTTCTACCAGGTGACCGTGCTCTCCGGGCGTTTCGAGGACCTGCGCACCATCTTCGACACCATCGGGGGCGGTGACCTGCGCATCCAGGCCATGCTCATCGCGTTCTGCTTCGGCGGTCTGCTCGAGGCTCTCGCAGGCTTCGGCGCCCCCGTGGCGATCACCGCCACGATGATCCTGGCCCTTGGGCTCAAGCCTCTCAAGACGGCCACGCTGGTGCTGATCGCCAACACCGCCCCCGTGGCCTTCGGCGCGATCGCGATCCCCATCACCACCGCGGGCACACTCACGGACCTCGACCCGGCCCACATCGGTGCCGTGGTGGGTCACCAGGCCCCGTTCTTCGCGTTCGTGGTCCCCTTCTTCCTGCTGCTGATCGTCGACGGCGCCCGCGGTCTCAAGCAGGCCTGGCCCGCCGCCCTCGTGGTGGGCGGCAGCTTCGCGATCGCCCAGTGGTGGTGCGCCACGCACTTCTCGTACGAGCTCACCGACGTGGTGGCGTCCCTCGCCGGGCTCGCCGGTGTGGTGATCCTCATGCGCTTCTGGCGTCCCAAGGGCGCCGAGGCCGTGCGCGCGGACCTGGGCGTCTCCCGCCCGGAGGATGCTGCGGTACTCACGGCCGGGCGCGTGTGGATGGCAGTGCTGCCCTACCTGCTGGTGGTGGCCGTCTTCGGCGTCGCCAAGCTCTGGACCGCCGGGGTCAATGTGCCCAAGGCGCTGGCGTCCACGGACGTCAAGATCCCGTGGCCCGGCCTGAACGGGCACCTGCTCAATGCCAAGGGCGAAGCCATCTCGGGCACGGTCTACTCTTTCCAGTGGCTCTCCAGCCCCGGCACGCTGCTGCTCATCACCGGCCTGCTGGTGGCCGTGATCTACGCCCTGTTCAACCACCACGGGATGTTCCGACTCTCGATCGCGGATGCCCTTGCCGAAATCGGACGCAGCTTCTGGAAGATGCGTTTCTCCGCCCTGACCATCATGTCCGTGCTGGCACTGGCCTACGTGATGAACTTCTCCGGCCAGACCCTGGCGATCGGCACGTTCGTGGCCGGTCTTGGCGCGGCGTTCGCGTTCTTCTCCCCCGTGCTGGGCTGGGTGGGCACCGCGGTCACCGGTTCGGACACGTCCGCCAACGCACTGTTCGCCAACCTGCAGAAGACCGCGGCCCTGGGGTCTGGGCTGGACCCGTACCTGATGACCGCCGCGAACACGTCCGGCGGTGTGGTGGGCAAGATGATCTCGCCGCAGTCACTGGCCATCGCCTCCTCAGCGGTGGGCATGCAGGGCAAGGAGTCTCAGATCTTCCGCTCCGTGGTCCCGTGGTCCCTGGGCATGCTGCTGGCGCTGTGCGGCCTGGTGTTCCTGCAGTCCAACGTGCTCGCATGGATGCTGCCCGCCGCCTGAGCACTCCTGAGATACCAGACCGTCCGGGCGCCGCGGAGCTGCGGGCACCCCGGGGACGCCGAGCACCATGGGGCTCAGCAGGCCATGGCACCCGCAACCCTGTGGGCACAGTGAGGAGCCCGGTCCGGCGGCACCTCGCCGCAACGGACCACGGACCCGCCCCGAGAGGAATCAATGAGCACCACCCCCGCCTACACCTTCGTGCTGGACTGGCTCGAACACCAGTTGCGCACGGGCGGGCTGCACGTGGGCGACAAGCTCCCCGCCGAACGCGCGCTCGCCGAGGACTTCGGCATCTCCCGGGCGTCGGTACGGGAGGCCGTGCGGATCCTCGCGGCCATGGGGCTCGTACGGACGGCCACGGGCTCGGGCCCGCAGTCCGGGGCCTCCGTTATCTCGGACCCCTCCGCGGCGCTCGGCTGGGCCCTGCGGATGCACATTGCCACCCGTTCCTTGCCGGTCGCGGACGTGGTGGGCACACGCGTGCTGCTGGAGAGCCACGCGAGTCTTGAGGCGGCGTCGTCGACCGATCCGCACCGGGACGAGATCCTTGCGCAGGCCGGCGAACTGCTCGACCGCATGGACGACCCCGAGGTGAGCGACGCCGAGTTCCACGCGCTGGACGCGCAGTTCCACGTGCGCCTCGCATCCCTGAGCGGGAATGTGGTGCTCGAGACGATCATGGCGTCCCTGCGCGAGGCCACGATCGGGTACGTCCAGGAGACGGTCGCGAAGGTCACGGGCTGGCCGGAGATCCGCGCGCACCTGCAGCAACAGCACCGCGCGATCCTGAGCGCGACCACCGAACGCGACGGCGCCCTGACCGCGCGCCTGCTGCGCGAGCACATCATGTGGTTCTACGGCTTCGTGCCGGACGCGACCGGCACGGCCGACCAGGACCGAGCCAACCACGACCGCGCCGAACAGGACCGGGCCCGGCAGGACTGAGCTGAGCGGGACTGAGCCGGGTAAAAACCGAGCCGAACGGGGCTGAACGGCCCGGCAGCGAACGGTCCCGAGACCGGCCACGTCCGGCCCGGGCGTCGGATCGATGAAGGGGCGCCGTTGACCCGCCCGTCGGAAACTCCCCGGCACTCCCCTGACAAAGGAAAAACCCCGGCGCCTCCTGGCCTGGAGGCGCCGGGGTCAGGCTTGCATCCGCCCTGGCCCGCTGACGCGACGGAGGACCTCGGAACTGCACGCGAGGTGATCCAGGCCTCGCGGAGCTCTGTCACAAGGGGGAACGAGGACCCCCGTCGCGAGTTCAGCGGTCCGCTCCTACTCGGGGCCGTACGCCGTACACTCGCTCGACCCCCGTGGAGCGGTGGACATCTCTTCCGATGTCCACCACTAACTGTGCCGTACCGGGGACCCGCGCCACCATGGCCATTCGGCCAGTCTTCGAGCGTGAACCTGAAGGTAACCTGGGAATCAGGTCAGGCGGGGGTACCGCTCGTCGTCCAGCTCGGGATGCACGAGGCCCCACTGGATGCCCGAGATCAGCACCTGGACCCGATCCCGCACCGCGAGTTTCTCGCACAGATGGGACACGTAGGCCTTCACACTGCCGTGCGAGACGGACATGCGCTCGGCGATCTCATTGTTGTTGAGCCCCTTGGCGATCCACTCGAGCGTTTCGAGTTCGCGCGGCGAGAGCTTGGGCGCGTCCGGGTGGGGTCCCCGGGGTGCGGGTTCGACGGCGCCGGCCGCCGCAGCGCGCAGGTGACCGCGGCGCACGGAGGGCACCGGGACGTCCCCCAACACGTTGTTGGCCAGCGAGCTGGCCACGGACGGGGACAGCGCGAGTTCGTCCTCGCGGATCAGGCTTACGGCGGAGACGATCTCGTCGTGCCGGGCGTCCTTGACGAGGTACCCGGAGGCCCCCGCGCGCAGAGCGGGGACCACGTACTCGAGGGTCGAGAACGTGGTCAGCGCGAGCACCTTGGTCTCCGGGCAGCGCTGCACGATCTCCCCGGTGGCCTCGATCCCGTCCATCCCCGGCATACGGATGTCCATGAGCACCACGTCAGGGCGCAGTTCCAGGCACGTGGCCACGGCCTCCGCGCCGTCCGAGGCCTCCCCCGCGACCTCGAAACCCGGCTCCGCGCGGAACAGGTTTGCGAGGGCGTCACGCATGAGCGGATGATCGTCCACCAAGAGAAGCCTGCACAAATCCATGGCCTGATCATAAACTGAGCGCATGACTGAGCACTCGTCCCCCGTGACCACCACCACTTCGACCCGCACACGCTGGGTGCGCACCGCCACCGCGGCCCTGCTGAGCGGAGCCCTCATCCTCAGCGCGGCGCCGGCGCACGCCGCGTCCCCCACGGTCCCGCGCGGCCCCACGAACGTGATCTGCCACTACTGGCCCGTTCTCTGCCCCAACCGGTGATCCCGGGGGGTACTGCTATCGGGGTGGACCCCGCCCCTCGATCCGGCGGTATGCCGAGCTGGCTGCGTGTCGTCGTGGTGCTCTTCGCCGCGGTGGCACTGCTCGACGACCTGCGGTCCATGCCGTGGTCGTTCATGCCCCCGGCACCCGCCGTGCTCTCGAGCAGTTTCCTGGTCCTGAGCTACGGGGCCGTGGCGCTGCTCGCATGGTCGCCCCTCGCGAGCGCCGTGGCCATCACGCTGTCGTACGTGTTGGCCACGGTCTTGCACGACTACGCCCTGGCCCTGTTGTGCGGGTGCGTCGTGATGGTCGCGGTGCTCGCGATGCTCTCCCGCGGGACTGCGGTGGCCCACCTGGCGGTCACCGCCACGTGGATGGTCGTGTCCGCGGGGGTGCTGCGCAATTCCGATTTCGTGTGGACCGTGGGTATCCCCCTGGGTGTGTCCGCGCTGATCGGTGCGGCCGTGCGGTTCTTCGTGACCCAGTACCGGCTCAACACCCGCCGCCTCGCGGTTCTAGAGGTCACCCACCAGCGGCTGCGGGAGCAGGAACGGCTCGCCCTGGCCCGGGACCTGCACGACGTGGTCGCGCACGAACTGACCCTCGTGACCATGCAGGCTGCGGGGTCCCACCGGCAGCAGGACCCCGGGGAACTGCACCGCACGATCGACATGATGGACTCCGCCGCCCGCTCCGGGCTGCATGAGCTGCGCACGCTGCTGCACATCCTGCGGGACTCCCCCGGCGCCCCGGACGAGCGGGACAGCAGTTCCGGGCTCACCACGGGGTCCCTGTACGGCGTGGCCCGGGCACTCGCGGCGAGCCTCGAACGCGCCGCACTCGTGCCGGAGCTCGAACTGGGTGACGGCCTGGACGAGATCCCCACGTCCATCCGCGGCACCGCGGCCCGGGTGCTGCAGGAGGCCTCGACCAACATGATCAAGTACGCGCCCACGGGTTCCCGGTGCGCCCTGCGGGTGTTCGTCCGGGACGGCGCCGTGCACGTCCACGCCGAGAACCAGATCCGCCGGGGTGCCGGCACCGACTCCGGGCGCAGGGAACTGACCTCCGCGTTCGGGTTGCGCGGCATCCAGGAACGGGTCGCCCTGCTCAACGGTCAGGTGGAGTACGGTCCGCGCAATGCCGTGTGGCACCTGGACGTGCGGATCCCGGTCGTGTGAGTGACACCCCGGACGCCCCGAGGACCGGGACGGACGCGGTCGAGGCCGTGCGCGGCGTCGTCGTCGCGATCCCACCGGGCGCGGTGCTCAGCTACGGGGACGTGGCGGAACTCGCGTGGTTGAGCACCCCGCGGCTCGCGGCGCGGATCATGGCCATGGGCCTGGCCGGGACGGACGTCCCGTGGTGGCGTGTGGTGCGCGCGGACGGCACGCTGCCCGACCACCTGCAGATCACTGCGCGGGAACACTACGAACGCGAAGGCACGCCCCTGCGCGAGACCGACGCCCATTGGGTCCGCGTGGATATGCGCACCGGGCGCTGGGACGGCCGGTGAGCACCGGCGCGTGAGCGCGCCGAGGCATCAGTCTCGACGAAGTAGGACCCGCGCTGCCGCCGGCCTAGCGCCGGGCAGGATCCGTACTGGGCCGGATCAGTACTCGGGCGGGCCGGCGACCTCGAAGAACGGGCCGCGGGCGTCGAACACCCGGCCGGTGAGCCGCTCGTACGCTTCCACGTAGCGCTCGCGCGTCTTGGCCACGACCTCCTCGGGCAGCTCGGGCACGGGGCCCTGGCCGTCCCACCCGGAGGCGTCCGAGCGCAACCAGTCCCGCACGTACTGTTTGTCGAAGGACGGTTGCGGGCGGCCCGGCTTGTAGGTCTCCAGGTCCCAGAACCGTGAGGAGTCAGGGGTGAGCACCTCGTCCCCCAGGGTGATGGCCCCGCGGTAGGAGTCCAGGCCGAACTCCACCTTGGTGTCCGCCACGATGATCCCCCGCTCACGGGCGATCCGCTCGGCGCTCGAGTAGATCTTCAGGGACAGCTCCCGCAACCGGTCCGCCACGGAATTGCCCACCACGTTCGCCATTTCCTGATAGGTGATGGGCTCGTCGTGCTCCCCCAGTTCGGCCTTGCCCGTGGGGGTGAAGATGGGCTGCTCCAGCCGGTCGCCGTCCTCGAGGCCCTCCGGCAGCTCGATCCCGCACACCGACCCGGTGGTGCGGTAGTCCTTGAGCCCGGAGCCGGTGAGATACCCGCGCACGATGTTCTCCACGGGAAACATGGACAGGTTCTTGCACACGACCGCGCGCCCGCGCACGGACTCGTGAACGTCCGTGGTCAGGATGTGGTTCGCGATCCCGTCCAACTGCTGGAACCACCACAGGGACAACTGGGTAAGGATGACGCCCTTGTCCGGGATGGTGGTGGGCAGCACCTGGTCGAACGCGGAGATCCGGTCGCTCGCGACCACGAGCACGGCACCGGCGCGGTACTCGGCGTCGTCGTGGATCGCCACACCCGTGGCGCTGAGGCGGGACTCGTCCGGGACATAGAGTTCCCGGACCTTGCCGGAGTAGACGTGCTTCCAGCCCGGGATCTCGAGGGGTGTGCCGTGCTCGCTCATGCCTGCTCCTCTGCTGTGGTCGCGGTGGGCGCCCCGGTGCGACCCGGTGTCCCGCCCGGGGCGTCCGTGGTGCCGGGACCCGGTTGGCCCCCGGGGACCGTGATCCGTCCCTCGGACGCGACCAGTGCGATGTCGGTGCGGTAGTGCGATCCGGGAAGGGTGATGCGCTCCATCCCACGATAGCCACGCTCGCGCGCTTCCCGCAGGTCCGCCCCGCGGGAGACGACGGCGAGCACGCGCCCGCCTGCCGAGACGATCTCCCCGGCGGCGTTGCGGTCTGTGCCGGCGTGGATGACCCACGTGTCCGGGTCCTGGGCGGCCTCGGCCAGCCCCGTGATCACGTCCCCCTTGCGCGGGGCGCCCGGGTAGTTGTGAGCCGCGAGCACGATGGTCACGGACGCGCCGGAGGCCCACTGGAGCTCCTCGCGCTCGGACAACCGGCCCTGCGCGGCGTCGAGCAGCAGTTCGCCCAGCGGGGTTTCGAGCACCGCCAGGACGGACTGGGTCTCGGGATCGCCGAAGCGCGCGTTGAACTCGATGACCTGGATGCCGCGCTCGGTCACGGCGAGACCGCAGTAGAGCACCCCCACGAAGGGGGTGCCGCGGCGTCGCAGTTCGTCGATCACGGGGCGGGCCACGCGGCGCACGACCTCGTCCGTGAACCCCTCGGGCAGCCACTCGAGCGGCGTGTAGGCGCCCATGCCACCCGTGTTGGGGCCCTGGTCACCGTCGCGGACGCGCTTGAAGTCCTGGGCCGGTTGCAGTGGGACCACGTTCTCGCCGTCGCTGAGCACGAACAGGGACACTTCCGGGCCGTCCAGGAACTCCTCGACGACCACGGCACCCCCCGCGTCAAGGCATTCGCGCGCGTGGGCCTCGGCACGGTCCCGGTCCGGCGTGACCACCACGCCCTTGCCCGCAGCCAACCCGTCGTCCTTAACCACGTAGGGCGCACCGAAACGCTCGAAGGCCGCCCGCACGTCCGCGAGATCCGTCGTGGCCACCGATCGCGCAGTGGGGACACCCGCCGCCGCCATGATCTCCTTGGCGAACGCCTTGGAGCCCTCGATCCGCGCGGCCTGTGCGGACGGACCGAACACGGGGATGCCCGCACGAGTGAGGGCGTCTGCGACACCGGCGACGAGCGGTGCCTCCGGTCCCACGACCACGAGGTCCGCGCCCAACTCCCGAGCCAGCGCGACCACGGCCTCCGGGTCCTGCGCGTTGAGGGGATGCACCGGGACGTCCTGGGCGATCCCCTGGTTACCAGGTGCGCTGTGCACCTCGCTGACGTGCGGGTCCCGTAACAGGGACGTGATCATCGCGTGTTCGCGGCCCCCTGGGCCCACCACCAAAACCTTCACGCGCTCAGCGTATCGGCCACAGCCCCCGCCCGGGCACCGATTGCGCGGGCCACGCTGCCATACTGGAAGGTATGCAGACCTTCAGCTCGGACCAGGCCGTGGAACTCGCCGTGGTGCAACGCAGCGGCTTCGTGGAATCCCGGCACAGCGGATCCGCCGTGGTGCTGGCACCTGACGGATCCGTGGCGTTCTCCGTGGGCGCTCCGGACGAGGCGATCTTCCCGCGCTCGACCCTCAAGCCGTTCCAGGCGATCGCCGCGATGAAGGCCGGGGCCCCGCTGCGCGGCGAGCAGGTGGCGATCGCGGCGGCGTCGCACACCGCCACGTTCGACCACCTGGACGCGGTCAACTCGATCCTCAAGGAGGCCGAGCTGGACCCCGAGGCGCTGCAGTGCCCGCCGGACTGGCCCCAGGACGAGGACACGCGCGCGTGGTTGATCCGCACCGAACGCGGCCGCGACCGCATGTGCATGAACTGTTCGGGCAAGCACGCGGCGTTCCTGCTCGCGTGCGTGACCAACGGGTGGCCCATCGACTCCTACCTGAATCCCGAGCACCCGCTGCAGCAGCTCGTGATCGAGACCATCGAGGAGTTCTCCGGCGAGCGCGCCCAGCACGTGGGCGTGGACGGCTGCGGTGCACCGCTCACGGCGATCACCCTCACCGGCCTCGCCCGCATGTACTCCACGCTGGGGCGCGCCGCACGCAACGTCCAGGCTGACGCCCGCACCGCGACCGTGGCCACGTCCATGCTCGACTACCCCGAGTACGTCCAAGGCCCGGGGCGTTCGAACACCGTGATCATGGAGGAGCTGGACGTGATCACCAAGCTCGGCGCGGAGGGCGTGCTGGGGCTGGGCACCCGTTCCGGGTGGTCCGTGGCCATCAAGATGCTGGACGGTTCCTCGCGCGCCAACTCACTCGTGGGCCTCACGCTGCTCGCGCACGCGGGTGCCGTTTCCCGGGCCGACGCCGATCGCGTCCTCGAACGTGTCACGCACCCGATCACCGGGGCTGGGCGGCCCGTGGGTGCCATCGAGCTCGCCGAGCCGCTGCGGGAACTCCTGGGCTGACCGGCCCCCCGATCCTCAATCCGAGATCCACGATCCCAGAGGTGGGCCATGACGATCCGACGCAAGGTCGACCCGGCGGACGGCAGCCTCGCGCTCGCGCGCTGGCGCCGATCCCCTGACGAGGCCGACCGCCGCACCACGGCCACCGCGGTGCGCTACTGCCTCGAGGAACTCGCGAGTCGCGCGGAGGGCAATTCCGTGGAGGTGCGCGTGCCGCCCTTCGGCGTGACCCAGTGCGTCCCCGGTCCGCGCCACACGCGCGGCACCCCACCCAACGTGGTGGAGACCGACGCCACCACGTGGCTCGCGCTCGCGACCGGACGCGCACGGTGGACCGACAGCGTCCGCGAGGGCAGCGTCGCGGCGTCCGGGACGCGCACCGACCTCAGCGCGTGGCTCCCGCTGTTCGGCTGAGGCACCACCCACGCCCCACCGACGACATCGCGTGGCCCGCGCACGCCCGGATGCGCGATAACCTGGAAACCATGAGTTCCGCCGATCCCGAGACGCCCGCGCCCGCCCCGCAGCCCGGTTCCGCCACCGAACGGATGACGGTGCGCCGCGCCCCCAACATGATCGCGTTCCTCATCACGGGCGCGGCCGTCGGGGCCATCGCGGGACTGCTCGTGGGGGCGCTGGGCCCCGGATCGCTCGCCTACACCCGCGGGGCCATCATCGGGTTCTTCCTCATGACGTTCCTGATCGTGGGTGCGACCGTGGGCGCCGTGGTGGCACTCGTCCTGGACCGGATCTCCCTCAAACGCTCCCGGCACGTGACCGCGGAGGTCCAGGATCTTCACGGGGCGGACGAGCGCCCCGGCACATGAGACACTGTCTGCGTGGTTCGAGCTGACGGAAAACTCTCTCACGACCTCTTTCCCGGAGAAAAAGGCCCCCAGGACGCGTGCGGCGTGTTCGGCGTGTGGGCCCCGGGCGAGGACGTCGCCAAATTGACGTACTACGGCCTGTACGCGCTGCAGCACCGCGGGCAGGAGTCCGCGGGCATCGCGACGTCCGACGGGGAACGGATCTCGGTCTACAAGGACATGGGGCTCGTGTCCCAGGTCTTCGACGAGACCACGCTCAACACCCTCAAGGGGTACCTGGCCGTGGGACATGCGCGCTACTCCACCACGGGTGCGTCCCACTGGGCCAATGCCCAGCCCACCCTGGGTGCCACCCCGCACGGCACGCTCGCGCTCGCGCACAACGGCAACCTGACCAATTCCGCCGAGCTCTACGACCTGCTGCTCGACAAGTCCGGGTTCCCGTCCCGCGGTGAGATCGCCCGGGGCAACACCACGGACACCGCGTTAATCACCGCGCTGCTCGCGGAGCACCCCCTGAACTCGCTCGAGGAGGCGGCCATGATGCTGCTGCCCCGGCTGGTGGGGTCCTTCTGTCTCACGTTCATGGACGAGGCCACACTCTACGCCGCGCGCGATCCCCTGGGCGTGCGTCCCCTCGTGCTGGGCCGACTGGAACGCGGCTGGGTCGTGGCCTCCGAGACCGCTGCGCTGGACATCGTGGGCGCCTCCTTCGTGCGCGAGGTGGAACCCGGTGAGTTCATCGCGATCGACGAGAACGGCCTGCGTTCGCGCCGTTTCGCGGAGGCGAAGCCCGCGGGGTGCGTGTTCGAGTACGTGTACCTGGCCCGCCCCGACACCACAATCGCCGGGCGCTCCGTGTACGAGTCCCGCGTGGAGATGGGCCGACAACTCGCGCGCGAGCACGCCGTGAACGCGGACCTCGTGATGCCCACCCCCGAGTCCGGGACCCCCGCCGCGATCGGATACGCGGAGGCCTCGGGCATCCCGTTCGGACACGGGCTCGTGAAGAACTCCTACGTGGGCCGCACGTTCATCGAGCCCTCGGACACCATCCGTCAGCTCGGGATCCGGCTCAAGCTCAGCCCCCTGCGTTCGATCGTGGCGGGCAAGCGCCTGGTGGTCGTGGACGACTCGATCGTGCGCGGCAACACCCAGCGGGCCCTCGTGCGCATGCTGCGTGAAGCGGGGGCGGCGGAGATCCACGTGCGGATCTCCTCCCCGCCCATCAAGTGGCCGTGCTTCTACGGCATCGACTTCGCGTCCCCCGCGGAGCTGATCGCCAACGGGCTCGCCGTGGAGGACGTCCGCGCCTCCCTGGGCGCCGATTCCCTGGGGTACATCTCCGAGGAGGGGATGATCGAGGCCACCGCCCGCCCCCGTCCCACCCTGTGCACCGCGTGCTTCTCGGGTGATTACCCCACGGCCCTGCCCAAGGCGGACCGGCTCGGCAAGTCCGTGCTGGAATCCCCCGGGGCCCACGCGGAACCCTCCGAGGACCTCGTGGACCCAGCACCGCGCACCGACACCGCCCACGAGGAGACCACCGCATGAGCCAGTCCCGAGCCCACGGCACGGAAGCCGTCACCTACGCGAGCGCGGGGGTGGACGTCGAGGCCGGGGACCGCGCCGTCGAACTCATGAAGTCCGCCGTGAAGGCGACCCACACGTCCGGCGTGGTGGGCGGCGTGGGCGGCTTCGCCGGGCTCTTCGACGTCTCCGAGCTCACCGGCTACCGCAAGCCCTACCTGGCCACGTCCACGGACGGCGTGGGCACCAAGGTCGCGATCGCCCAGTCCCTGGACGTCCACGACACCATCGGGTGGGACCTCGTGGGCATGGTCGTGGACGACATCGTGGTCGTGGGCGC
Source organism: Kocuria sp. PD6 (assembly GCF_031844145.1). Classification (NCBI taxonomy): domain Bacteria; kingdom Bacillati; phylum Actinomycetota; class Actinomycetes; order Micrococcales; family Micrococcaceae; genus Kocuria; species Kocuria sp. PD6. The sequence goes on along the minus strand of NZ_JAUZUS010000005.1, from coordinate 225,327 downwards.
CAAGCCGCTGTTCATGACCGACTACATCGCGACCGGCAAGGTGGTCCCGGAACGCATCGCGGACATCGTGCGGGGCATCGCCGCGGCGTGCGAGGCCGCGGGCACCGCCCTCGTGGGCGGAGAGACCGCCGAGCACCCCGGGCTGCTGGGCGTGGACGAGTACGACGTCGCCGGTGCGGCCACCGGCGTGATCGAGGCGGACGAACTGCTCGGCCCGCAGCGCGTGCGTGACGGGGACGTCGTGATCGGCATGGCGTCCTCCGGGCTGCACTCCAACGGGTACTCCTTGGTGCGCCGGGTCATCAACGTGGCCGGTTGGCAGCTGGACCGCCAGGTCAGCGAACTGGGCCGGACCCTGGGCGAGGAACTGCTCGAACCCACGCGCGTCTACGCGGCGGACGTCCTGGACCTCGCGCGGGCGTTCCCCGTGAACGGTCCGGACGGCACCACGGGCCACGGCGTGCGCGGCTTCTCCCACGTGACCGGCGGTGGTCTCGCGGCCAACCTGGCGCGTGTTCTGCCCGCGGACCTGCAGGCCACGGTGGAGCGCTCCACGTGGTCCCTGCCGCCCGTGTTCCAGCTCGTGGCGCAGCTCGGTCAGGTGCCCCTGGCGGACCTCGAGCGCACGCTCAACCTGGGCGTGGGCATGGTCGCGATCGTGGACCCCGCCGTGGCCGACGCCGCCGTGGCCCATCTCACCGAACGCGGGCTGCCGTCCTGGATCATGGGCCGCGTGGGTCCCGTGGACCCGGATGCCTCCCGCCACGGCAGTGACTGGGTGCAAGGCGCCAAGGGCGTGGCCGGCGGCGGCGTGCTCATGACAGGTGACTACGCCCTCTGAACGCGCACCGAGCGCCCGCGACGCGACGGGCACGCAAGGAACCGCCCACACGCTCGTGTGGGCGGTTCCTTGCTCTGCTGGTCACGATGACGACGCCGCCGCGGTGGCGCGGCGAGCGGATCAGTCGTAGTCCGAGTACTTCTCCGCGTAGGTCGAGTAGTCGTCCTCATCCTCGGGACGTTCCTCGTGATCCATGGCTCGGGAGGACGGTTTGCTGCTGCGCAACTCCCGCTGCAACGCCGAATAGTCGGTCTGCGGGCTGAAGTACTTCATCTCCCGCGCCTGTCGTGTCGCCTTCGCCTTTTGACGGCCGCGCCCCATGGCGTGACCCCCTCTGCGTCTCGTGTCCGATCGGCGGTACCGTGTTGAGCACACAGTACGGCCCCGGAGTGTCTTGTCAGTTTTTCGTGTGTCCAGGGTACATGTTTTGTACGCTTCTCGCGCACCCGCACCCCGTGCGTCCACCCCGGGCGAATCCCGGGCCCTCACGGCGTCGTTCGAGGAAACTCGCGGGGCGAATTCGGCCGGTACAGTGAAACGGCCCCGGCGGCGCAGTCCGCACATTCCCCGCACCAGAGCAGGTTCGCCATGAGCTCATCCCCGCGGAGGGTCCCGCCCTCCGAGAGTCCGTATCCCCATGACACCCACCCGGGCCTGGTCCCCGGGGTCTCGGTGGAGGAGCAGCGGGTGCGCTACCGCACGGACAAGATCACGTTCGGGGTCGCCGGAGCACTGATCGTGGGGTTCGTGGTGTGGGGTGCGGTCTCCACCGAATCGCTCACCACGGTGTCCAAGGGTGCACTGGACGCGGTGGTGACCTACGGCGGATGGGTCTTCACCCTGCTGGCCGCCGTGATGCTGTTGTTCCTGCTCTTCGTGGGGTTCTCACGCTACGGCCGGATCCCTCTGGGCAAGGACGGCGAGGAACCGGCCTACTCCATGGGGTCGTGGATCGCCATGCTCTTCGCGGCGGGGATGGGCGTGGGGCTCATCTTCTTCGGTGTCTACGAACCCGTCACGTACTACATGACCCCTCCCCCGGGACGCGCCGCGGCGGAGAGCTACCACGCGATGCATTCCGCACTCGCACAGACCATCTTCCACTGGGGACTGCAGGCGTGGGCCATCTACGCACTCGTGGGGGCGGCCGTGGGCTACGCGGGCTATCGCCGTGGGCGGCCCCTGCTGATGTCCGCGATCTTCGGCCAGCGCGCGCACCTGAGCGTGGGCGGGCGGCTCATCGACATGTTCGCGATCGTGGGCATCCTCTTCGCGACCTCCGCCTCCCTGGGATTGGGCACGCTGCAGATCGGCCGCGGTCTGCAGATCATCACCGGTCTCGGTGAGGTGGGCAACGCGGTGCTGATCGCGATCATCGCGGTGCTCACGTGCGTGTTCCTGATCTCCGCGGTCTCCGGTGTGGCCAAGGGGATCCGCAGGCTCTCGAACTTCAACATGGTGCTCGCGGCCGTGGTCGCGTTCTTCCTGTTCGTGGCGGGCCCCACCGTGTTCCTGCTGAACTTCATCCCCTCGGTCGTGGGCACGTACTTCGGTGAGATGTTCCAGATGCTGTCCCTCTCCGCGTCCTGGGGCACGGAGGCCGAGGAATTCATGCGCTCGTGGACCCTGTTCTACTGGGCGTGGTGGGTCTCGTGGGCGCCGTTCGTGGGCGTGTTCGTGGCCCGCATCTCCCGCGGGCGCACCCTGCGCCAGTATGTGAGCGTGGTACTGCTGGCACCCACCGTGATCTGTGTGCTCGCGTTCTCCGTCTTCGGCGGCACCGCCATCTGGTTGCAGCACGACGGCGTGGACATCGCGGGTGCCGCGTCCCCCGAGGACATGCTCTTCCGCGTCCTGGACGCCCTGCCGTTCGCGCAGATCACGCCCATTGCGATCATCGTGCTGCTGGCCGTCTTCTTCATGACGTCCGCGGACTCCGCGACGCTCGTGATGGCGTCCATGTCCCAGCAGGGCAAGCCCGAACCGGACCGGAAGATCATCATCTTCTGGGGTGTGGCCCTGGCCGGGGTGTCCTCCGTGATGCTCGCGGTGGGCGGGGCGAACGCCCTGCAGGGTCTGCAGGACCTCGTGACCGTGGCGGCGCTGCCGTTCGCGGTGATCCTGCTGGCCCTGATCCCGGCGTTCCTGCGGGACCTCTCCACCGATCCCATGAGTCTGCGCCACCACTACGCGCGCACGGCGCTCGACAACGCGGTACGCCAGGGCATGGACGAGCACGGGGACGACTTCGCCCTGGAGGTCCGCCACCAGGAGGGCCCCGCCGCGGCCGGTCACGACGTGGACTCCACGGGGGAGCGCATGAGTTCGTGGTACCAGCGCACCGACGAGAACGGTCAGCCCGTGGAGTACGACTACCGTCAGGACACCTACGTGGACGCGCGGCCGGCCGTGGCCGATCAGCCGGCCGCGGGCGAGAGGCCCACCGTGGATGAGCGGTCGCCCCGGAACGGACGACCGCCCGAGCAGCACTAGGCTCTTCGGGCGGTCTCGGTCACCGCGAACGCATCCGCGGTGGCCGGGTGTCACTCGTCGACGATCTCCGCGTCCACGACGTCGTCGCCGCTGTCCCGCACCGCGGCGTCGTGGGCGTGCGCGGCGTCGTCGTCCTGCGGGTCGTCGCCGTGCGAAGCGGTGACAGTCAGGCCGTCCTGGGCGACGTCCGGGTTGACGTCCACGAGCACGGTGTCCCCGTCCGTGATGGCGCCGGAGAGCAGCCCGCGCGCCAAGCGGTCACCGATCTCGCGCTGCACGAGCCGGCGCAGCGGGCGGGCACCGTAGGCGGGGTCGTAGCCCGTGATGCCCAGCCACTCGCTAGCCCCGGGCGTGACCTCCAGGGACAGGCGCCGCTGCTCGAGACGGTGCGCGAGCTGGGCCACCTGGATGTCCACGATCTTGGCCAGGTCCTCGGTGCTCAGCGGGTCGAACATGATGATGTCGTCCAACCGGTTGAGGAACTCCGGCTTGAACGAGGCGTTGACCACGCCCATCACGGCGTTCTTCTTGGCCTCCTCGTCCATGGTGGGATCCACCAGGAACTGGCTGCCCATGTTCGAGGTCAGGATCAGAATCACGTTGCGGAAGTCCACCGTGCGGCCCTGCCCGTCGGTCAGGCGGCCGTCATCCAGGACCTGCAGCAGGATGTCGAAGACCTCGGGATGGGCCTTCTCGACCTCGTCGAGCAGCACCACCGAGTACGGACGACGCCGCACGGCCTCGGTCAGCTGCCCGCCCTCGTCGTAGCCCACGTACCCCGGAGGGGCACCGACCAGGCGTGAGACGGAGTGCTTCTCCGAGTACTCGGACATGTCGATGCGGATCAGGGCGCGCTCGTCGTCGAACTGGAAGTCCGCGAGGGACTTGGCCAGCTCGGTCTTGCCCACGCCCGTGGGACCCAGGAACAGGAACGAGCCGATGGGGCGGTCCGGGTCCGAGATCCCCGCGCGGGAACGCCGTACGGCGTCCGCGACCGCACTCACGGCCGGCTTCTGCCCGATCAGGCGCTTGCCCAGCAGCTGCTCCATGTGCAGCAGTTTGTCGGACTCGCCCTGCAGCATCTTGCCCGCGGGGATACCGGTCCACGCGGAGATCACCTCGGCGATGTCGTCCGCGGTAACCTCCTCCGAGACCATGGTGTCATGCCGGGCCCCGGCCTCCTCCTGCGCCTGTGCGGCGTCCAGGTCCTTCTGCAGAGCCGGGATCTCGCCGTACAGCAAGCGGGAGGCCTCCCCCAGGTCACCGTTGCGCTGGGCGCGTTCGGCCTGCGAGCGCAGGTCGTCGATCTGCGCCTTGAGGTCACCCACGCGGTTGAGTCCGGCCTTCTCGGCCTCCCACCGCGCGTTGAGGGCATCCAGCTCGGCCTCCTTGTCCGCCTTGTCCTGGCGCAGAGCGGCCAGACGTTCGACGGACGCGGGGTCTGTCTCCCCGTCCAGGGCCAGTTCCTCCATGGTCAAGCGGTCCACGGAGCGGCGCAGCTCGTCGATCTCCTCCGGGGCGGAATCGATCTCCATGCGCAACCGGGACGCGGCCTCGTCAATCAGGTCGATGGCCTTGTCCGGGAGCTGACGGCTGGGGATGTAACGCTGGGACAGTTGAGCGGCGGCAACGAGGGCCGAGTCCGCGATCTGCACCTTGTGGTGCGCCTCGTAACGCTCCTTCAACCCGCGCAGGATCGCCACGGTGTCCTCGACCGAGGGCTCCCCCACGTAGACCTGCTGGAACCGACGCTCCAGGGCGGCGTCCTTCTCGATGTTCTCGCGGTACTCGTCCAGCGTGGTGGCACCGATCAGGCGCAGCTCACCGCGGGCCAGCATGGGCTTGAGCATGTTGCCCGCGTCCATGGACCCCTCGGACGCACCCGCGCCCACGACCGTGTGGATCTCGTCGATGAACGTGACGATCTGACCCTCGGACTTCTTGATCTCGTCCAGGACGGCCTTGAGGCGTTCCTCGAACTCCCCGCGGTACTTGGCGCCGGCCACCATGGACCCCAGGTCCAGGGAGATCAAGGTCTTGCCGCGCAGCGACTCGGGTACGTCCCCGGCCACCATGCGCTGGGCGAGGCCCTCGACCACGGCGGTCTTACCCACACCGGGCTCACCGATCAGCACGGGGTTGTTCTTGGTCCGGCGCGAGAGCACCTGGACCACGCGGCGGATCTCCGAGTCACGCCCGATCACGGGATCGAGCTTCCCCTCGCGGGCGATCGCCGTGAGGTCCGTGCCGAACTTCTCGAGGGATTGGAAGGTCCCCTCCGGGTCCGGGCTGGTGACCCGGCGGTCACCGCGCACCTGCGGGATGGCCTGTGCGAGCGCCTCCGTGGTCACGCCCGCAGACTGCAGCGCCTCGGCGGTCTTGTCGCGTCCCGCGGCCAGACCGTAGAGCAGGTGCTCGGTGGAGACGTACTCGTCCTTGAGTTCACGCGCGTAGTTCTCCGCAGCCTGCAGTGCCTGCAGCGCGGTGCGGCTCAGCTGGGGCTGGGCCGTAGAGGTCCCGGATGCGCTGGGCATCTCGTGGATGATGTTGCTCGCCTTGATGGACACGGCGTCCGCGTTGGCACCGGTGGCCTGTAGGACGGCGACGGCCACGCCGTCGCGCTGGTCCATGAGCGCCTTGAGGACGTGGGCGGGCTCGATGTTGGGGTTGCCCGCGGTCGCGGCGTTCGACGCTGCAGCGCTCAGGGCTTCTTGGGACTTGGTCGTGAACTTGGTGTCCACGGCGGCTCCTTCCGACAGTAGTGATGACGTTGACTTCAGTTAACTTGAGTCTACTACGCTCAACCTAATACGGGAAGCCCGATATTCCGCTCAGCGCGAAATGATTTGTCAATTCATTTTCCACTCCGCATTTTCGGCCCACTCGGGTGGAAATAGATTATCGAATGCTCTATACCAATCCCCCGATAATATGTAGCCTTATTAAATCCACCACATGCTGTAGGAAAGGTGCCACTATGAGCAACAACAACGATCAGCGTCGAGCTGGTCAACAGACCCACTCCCAGGGTTCCACCGAGGTCCCGTCCAAGAAGGACGTCGCCGCGGAATCCGGCAAGGTCGAGGCGCAGCAGCTCAAGAACGAGGCGGCTGGATCCGGCCGCCGCGTGAAAGAGACCGCCAAGGAGCAGGCCGTCGCCGCCAAGGACGAGGCCATGGGCCAGGCGCACGACCTGTGGGGCCGCCTCAAGGAAGACCTACAGGGCTACGTGGGCCCGCAGCAGGAGCGCCTCGCATCGACCGTCCGCTCCGTGAGCGACGAGGTGGACGCCATCTCCCAGGGCAAGAAGCCGGAGACCGAGTACGTCAGTGGCCTGCTCGGCAACGCCTCGGGCACCGTGAACTCCCTCGCGTCCTCGCTGGAGAACAAGGACCCGCAGCAGCTACTCGGTGACGTACGCCGCTTCGCCGCCCGCCGTCCCGGGACCTTCCTGGCCATCGCGGCCGGCATCGGTCTGCTCGCCGGGCGCGCCACGCGCAGCGCCAAGGACAGCGACGAGATCGGCAACGACCACCACGACACCGTCGCCCGCACCCAGGCACCCGCGTACGGCACCCCCAGCACGGGTGACACGTACGCGTACCGCAACGACACCCGTGGCGAGGGCACCCGCACCTACACCGACCGGGTTCCCGGCACGGTCTACCCGGATCAGCGCGACGCGCAGGTTCCCGGCACCACGTACCCCGGTCAGGGCGACACCCAGGTCCCCGGCACCACCTACCCCGGACAAGGCAGTGAGCGTCGATGAGTCACCCCATTCCCCCGTCGGAACCCGAAGAGCGGGCGGAGCACGAGTCGCTCGGTGAGATGTTCAAGTCTCTGAGCACCAACCTGACCACCCTGATCCAGCAGGAGATCGCGCTGGCCAAGGCCGAGGCGAACGTGGCGATCCAGAAGGCCACGGACTCCGTAAAGGTCACAGGTAAGGGCGCGGGACTGTTGGGAGGCGCCGGTGTGGCCGGCCACTTCGTGCTCCTGTTCCTATCCCTGGCCCTCATGTGGGCCCTGGGCAACCTGGTGGGTCTTGGCTGGTCGGCCGTGATCGTGGCGGTCATCTGGGCGATCATCGCCGCGATCCTCGCCGCGGTGGGCAAGAAGAACCTGGACCGCGGCAAGCGCAAGATGGCCCAGGCAACCAAGGACCCGCTGTCCCGAACCCGCGAAACCGTCAGCGAAATTCCGGATACCGTGAAGCCTTCCAAGGAGACCCGATGAGCCAGCAGAACCCCGATCAGATCCGCGCCGACATCGAAGCCACCCGTGCACGCCTGAATGCGGACGTGGACGCCGTGGCGGAGAAGGTCACCCCGGAAAAGGTGGTCGACCGTCAGAAGAGCAAGGCCCGCCACAAGATCCAGGACGTCCGCGAGTCCATCATGGGCTCCGCCGAGGACGCCCGGGACACAGGCCGCGACCTTCGTGACGAGGCCTCCCACCGCATGGACCAGGCCGGCGAGGCCATCAGCAGCGCCCCGGCGACCGCCCGGGCCAAGACCCGTGGCAACCCCATGGCCGCGGGTCTGATCGCCCTCGGTGCCGGTTGGTTGATCGGTTCCCTGCTGCCCTCGAGCCAGAAGGAGCAGGAGCTCGTGGCCGAGGCCGCCGACCGCGTCCAGCCGCACCTGCAGAGCGCCATGGATTCCACCAAGGAAGCCGCGCAGGAGATCGCGGACGACCTGAAAAAACCGGCCAAGGAGGCTGCGGAGTCGGTCAAGCAGACCGCGCAGTCCGGCGCCCAGGAGGTCAAGGAGCAGGGTCAGCAGGAAGCCGGCCAGCTCAAGGGCTCCGCGCAGGAGCACGCCAAAAACGTCAAGGACGACACGCAGCGGGCCTGATCCGCTCGTGATCGCACCCGAGGGCCCCTGACCGGGAACGGTCAGGGGCCCTCGGGCCTTTCTCACCCCTGCGTCGGGCATAATGGAGGTGGGACGCGCGTGCGCTCCCCAGAGTTCTCTCCCCACCTGCAGTCTCCGAAGGAACCCGCCGTGGACACCGATTCACCGTCCGATGAGACCACCCCGCGCAAGCCGAGTCGGCTGCAGCGTTTCAACAAGGTGGTGATGCGCTTCGTGGGACCGGCCAACCGCAGCTCCATGAACCTGCGGGGCAACACCGAGATGACCCCCGAGGCCCAGGACTGGTACCGCGACCTCCAGGACGACTACGAGATGGTCAGGGATTCAGACGGCCGCAGCTATCTGCGCCGTCGTGATCGCTAGCGCCCGCGGCACCCGGTCTCACGTCCAGACCCCGGAGGTCCCGCGGCGGTGACTGCCCACCAAGTGGGTGTCCACCATCCCGATCGCTTCCATGAGTGCGTACATGGTCGTGGGACCCACGAACACGAACCCGCGCCGTTTCAGTTCGCGGGACAGGGCCCTGCTCTCATCCGAGGTGGTCGGGACGTCCGCGAAGCGATCGGGATGCGGGGTACTGCTCGGCATGAAGGACCACACGAGGTCCGCCAGACCGCCGTCCTCGCGCAGAGCCACGGTGGCTCGCGCGTTCGTCACGGTCGCCTCGATCTTGCGCCGGTTGCGGATGATCCGCGCGTCCCCCAGGAGCCGCTCGACGTCCCGTTCGTCCATGGCCGCCACGGCCTCCGGGTCGAAGCCGTGAAAGACCTCCCGGAACGCCGGCCGTTTCGCGAGCACCGTGCGCCATGACAGCCCGGATTGGAACGCCTCGAGCGTCACGCGCTCGAACAGCCCGTTCTCGTCCCGCACCGGCACGCCCCACTCGTGGTCGTAGTACTCCCTGAGCAGCGGGTCCGAGGCCGCCCATCTGGGCCGGGCGAGACCGTCCGCACCGATCACGAGATCGGGATCACTCATGCTGCCTCCCCTTCGTGCGCGGTGGGTGCCCGGAGCTCGAAGAGTGCGCACTCGGCGTCGTAGTACGCTCGGCTGAGACCGCGGTGGGTCATGCCCAGGCGATGACACACGGCCTGCGACGCCCGGTTGGCTGGGTGCGTCACGGCGACCACCCGGTCCTGACCGTGCTCGAAGGCGTGGGCCAGCACGGCACGGGCCGCCTCCGTGGCGTATCCGCGTCCCCACGCGCGCGGGTGCAGGTGCCACCCGACCTCCACGTCGGTCGCGGTGTTCGTGCCGGAATCGGGGATCGGCTTGAGCAGCAGGGTCCCCGCGAGGGCGTCGACCGGGTCGACGATGGCCCACACACCGAGCACCGGCTCGTGCGCGTAGCCCTGGTCCCAGCCCCGGATCTTCTCCCGGGCCTGCCCGTCCGAGCTCACGCGCTGCGTGCCGTCCCCGATGTAGCGCTGCACCTCGGCGCGCGCATACAGGTCACGCACGAACGCGGCGTCGTCCGCGCGGTAGGCACGCAGCATGAGTCGCGGCGTGCGCAGCGGCACCGTCACAGTCGTTCCCGGGACGACGACGTCGCGCTCGCCGGCGCGGGCCCGGCACCGGCGGCGTCGGAGTCAGCGTCGAGACCGCGGGGGTGCGCCTCAAGGCGGTCCAGGCACTCGTCCTCCGTGAGGGGCTCACCGCGCAGCCGGCGCGCCGTGACGCGCAGATCCGTGAGCGCGAGCAGCACCAGGGCGACCGCGAGCGCCACGGACAGCACGCCGAAGATGTTGACAAACCCGTAACTCAACTCCACGTACTCGGCGCCGACCGCATGGGTGAACAGGGACTGCATACCGTGGGCGGTGGAATCCGGGAGGAAGAACCCGAAGCACAGCGTGATCACCCATGAGGCCACCGCGGTGAGCATGCCCCGCCGGCTCATGGCGTGGGACGGGTAGCTGAGTGCGTCCCGACGGAACAGCGCCGCCGCGATGACGTGTAACAGCAGGATGGGCAGCCCGATCGCCGCCGCGTAGACCGGGGTGAGGGAGCCGAGCAGACCCGCGACGCCCCGGCCGAAGCCGACCCACAGGGCCAACGCCGCGGCCACCGCGATCATGATTACCGGGAAGGCGCCGGACAGCGCGGATCCCGGTCTGTGATGGGCGGACGCGGGATCGGAAGCACTCATACGCCCATCGTAGGGCGCGGTCCGTGTCGGGGCGGGCACGTACCGTGGGGTCATGAGCACCCACGACTTCCCGCAGGCCGTCCTCTTCGACCATGACGGCACCCTGGTGGACACCGAACCGCTGTGGGAACTGGGCAAACAGCGGATCGTGGCCGCGCACGGGGGTGAGTGGACCGAGCGGGACACCCAGGACACCCTGGGCAGGCCGCTCGCGACCACCGTGGAGCGGTTGAGCGCGCTGGGCGTACCGGGGTCGCTGGACGAGGTCTACCGCGAGTTCTACGGGGTGCTGCAGGCGGTGTTGGAGGAGAACCCGCCCACGTTCATTCCCGGGGTCGTACCTCTCCTGGAGGACCTGGAGCGTGCCGGGATCCCCGCGGCGATCGTCACGAACGCGACCTCCGAGGTGGCCCGCTACACCGCGTCCCTGGCCCCGGACAACCTGTTCCGGGTGATCATCGGGGACCAGGAGGTGGCCCAGGGTGTCAGGCCCAAACCGGATCCGGACGCGTACCTCGAGGCCGCCAGGCGTCTGGGCGTGGCGCCCGGGGCGTGCGTGGTCGTGGAGGATTCGCCCTCCGGCGCGGCGTCCGGCGTGGCCGCGGGGATCACCACGGTCGTGGTCCCGGGGGTGCAGCAGGTCCTGCCCGGACCCGGCATCGTGCACGTGGCCGATCACGCGGCGCTCACCCTGGACTTCCTGCGCGGCCTGGCCCCTGCATAGCGCGGCGGCATCCCGACGACGCCGCCTCCGGCCCCGGGGTTCGCCGGTAAACTGGGGTCCCATATCTCACTCCCGATGCTTCCGAAAGGTGGCCATGTCCTACCCCCTGGCTGTGCTCTTCGACCACGACGGCACCCTCGTGAACACGGAGCCCCAGTGGGCGGCCGCCAAGCGCAAGGTCGCGCAGCGGTACGACCAGAGCTGGACCGTGGAGGACGATCACGCGACCCTCGGGGGGACCGTGCCGGATGCGGCCCGCAAGTTCGTGGAACGCGGGGCCACCGATTCCGTCGAGGACATCACGCAGCAACTCGCCGAGCACGTGATCGACAGCATGGGCGACCGTGTACCCTTCCTGCCCGGCATGCGCTCGCTGTTGAGCGAACTGAGCGAGGCCGGTATCCCGGCGGCGATCGTCACGAACGCGCTGAGCTCGGTCGCGGGGACCACCGCCGCTGGTGCCCCGGACGTGCTCACCCGGATCGTCTCCCAGGACGACGTGACCCGTCCCAAGCCGGATCCCGAACCGTACCTCACGGGTGCCGAACTGCTCGGGGTCGCCCCGCGGAATTGCGTGGCCATTGAGGACTCGGAACCGGGGGTGCGCAGTGCGGTTGCCGCGGGCATGACCGTGGTGGTCGTCCCGGGTGACAAGCCCGTCCCTGACGGCCCGCACCGGGTGTTCGTCAACGCGCACGAGGACGTCACCCTGGACTTCCTGCGCTCGCTCACTCCTCCGGAGTAGGCCCGCGGGCATGATGCCGGAACCGCCCCGGCCCGAACCAGCAATAGAGAACTCCCGGTCCGATGACTCATCGGACCGGGAGTTCTCCACTGGGAAGCGCAGTTCCGCGAGCACCGTTCCACCCCGGGGTCGAGGTGGGACAGCGCTCGCGGCGACCCTCGCCGAGCGATCAGCGAGTGGGCTGACCCGCCCGGTTGTTCTCACGACGCCGCTGCGCCGCCGCCGTGGCGCGGTCCGGAACCCGGTCCGCCCCGTGGCCGCGCTGGGCGGAACCGCCGCGGGCGGAGCGGGACGCGCCGGTGCGTACGCTACCGGAGGCCGCGCCATCGACGCTGCCACCGCGGCGTCGTTCGCTGGAGCGAGCCTGCGAACGCCCGTTCGAGGGACCGCGCCCGGCACCGGCGTCGTCGGAACGAGTACCGTTGCCGCGTCCGGCGGCCTGAGCGGAACCGCGACCGCGGCCCCGGCCCGAACCGCCACGGCCACCGCGGCGGGACCCGGAGGCACCCCCGCCGGAACGGGAAGCGGAAGGCGAGCCACCGGTCGCGCCGGCCGGGGTGGCACCCGGCGCAACGCGCTCGGCGCGCTCGCCCACGAGGTCCTTCACGACCTCGGAACCGGGTGCGACCTGGTCCACGCGGGGCGTGACACCGGCCTTCTTCATGAGCTTGTTGACGTCCGAGCGCTCCTCGGTGGTCGCGATCGTGATCACGGACCCGGAGGCGCCGGCCCGCGCCGTGCGGCCGGAACGGTGCAGGTAGGACTTGTGCTCGGCGGGCGGGTCGATGTGCACGACGAGTTCGACGTCGTCCACGTGGACACCGCGCGCGGCCACGTCCGTGGCCACGAGGACCCGCACGTCACCCGCGGAGAACGCGGCGAGATTGCGGTCCCGCGCGCCCTGGGACAGGTTACCCTGCAGGTCCACCGCGGGGATCCCGGCCTGACTGAGCTTCTTGGCCATCTTCTTGGCGCGGTACTTGGTGCGGGTGAACATCATCCGCCGGCCGGTGCCCGACGCGAGGGTCTCGATCAGCGCTTGCTTGTGATCGCTGTCGGTGACCAGGACGTGGTGGTCCATGGTGGTCACCGCGGCCTGGGCGTTGTCCGCCGAGTGCAGCACCGGGTCCTTGAGGAACTTCTTGACCAGGATGTCCACGCCGTTGTCCAGGGTCGCGGAGAACAGCAACCGCTGGGAGCCCTTGGGGGTGCGGGACAGGATCCGGGTGACCACGGGCAGGAAGCCCATGTCGGCCATGTGGTCGGCCTCGTCCAGGACGGTCACGCGGACGTCGTCGAGCGTGAGCAGACCTTGCTTGATGAGGTCCTCGAGCCGGCCCGGGCAGGCCACGACGATGTCCACACCGCCCGCGAGCGCCTTCTCCTGGTGCTTCTGGGAGACACCGCCGAAGATCACGGTGGTGTTCAGCCCCGCGGCCTTGGCCAGGGGAGCCACGGTGCGATCGATCTGGGTCGCGAGCTCACGCGTGGGAGCCAGCACCAGGCCGGTGGGGCGGTTCGCCCGGCGGGCCACGCGGGACGAGCCGGGGGCGAGTCCCGCGAGCCGGGACACGAGCGGCAGCGCGAACGCGACCGTCTTGCCCGAGCCGGTGCGGCCGCGGCCGAGCACGTCACGCCCGGACAGCGAATCGGGGAGAGTTTTCTCTTGGATGGGGAAAGCTTCCGTGATGCCCACGCGGGCGAGGTCAGCGGAAAGCGCCTCGGATACACCGAGGTCTTCGAAGGAATGAGACAAAGAACGTCTTTCAGGTTGGTCCGCGCGAAACGATTCCGCGCGCACGCGCCATGTTGGGTCGCGAACTGCGCGCCTCGGACCGGCGCGCCTCTACCCCGCAATGTGTACGGGGGAACCTGATCATTCTACACGCGTGCCGGAACACCCGTGACCCGCGGGTGTCGCCGCTACTCAGACCGCCGTGTACCCGCCGTCCACCAGGAAGTAGCCCCCGGTGATGAAGGACGCGCCGTCCGAGAGCAGGAACGTGGTCAGCTGAGCCACTTCCTGCGAGGTGCCCAGCCGCCCCATGGGGTGCTTGTCGATCAGTTCCGACAGCGTCTGCGGGGGCAGGTTCTTGAGCAGCGGGGTGTCGATGTAGGCGGGACCCACCGCGTTCACGCGTACGCCGCGTCGGGCGTAGTCCACGCCCGTCTGCTTGGTGAGACCCACGAGACCGTGCTTGGCCGCGGTGTACGCGCTGTTGCCCACGGCGGTGGCCACGGTGGAATGGATGGAGCCGATGTTCACGATGGCCCCTCCCCCGTGCTGTTCGATCACGGGCAGCTGGGCGTGCATCCCGTAGGCCACGCCGGTGAGATCGATCGCGAGCGTGCGCTCCCACGCCTCGATATCGGTCTCCCCGAGGGCCTCCATCTGCCCGCCCACGCCGGCATTGTTCACGGCGTAGTGCAGTCCGCCGTAGGTCTGCACCGCGAAGTCGACGGCGGCCACGGCGTCCTCGCGCTTGGAGACGTCCTGGTGGATCCCGGCGGCGTCCCCGCCGTCCGCCATGATGGCCTGGACCACGTCGCCGATCCCGGTGGAATCAATGTCCGTGACCACCACCTTGGCGCCCCGCCGGGCCAGGTGTTTGGCAATGGCCTCACCGATACCGGAGGCGGCGCCGGTGACCAGCGCGACACGGGACGTGAACTCTGGCATGACAACTCCTGGCGTCGAATCCATGGGGACCGCTTCCAGTCTCACCCGTGTCGCCGCCGACCACCAGGGCGTGCGGCAATGAGTCAGGACGCCGTCACTCGTCATCCTCCGCGGCCTTCTCCGCGTCCCGCTCCGCACGCAGCTTCTGGGCGGCCTCTTCCTCCTCCGCCTTCTGTTCGCGCACGACCTCGGTGAGCAGCTTGGTCATCTCCTTGGCCACACCCGCGGCGGACTGGGGGTTCTGCCCCGTGACGAGGCGCTCGTCCACCTGGACGTTCTCCTCCCAGTTGTCGGCGAGCTTGACCGTGGCGCCCTGTTCCTCCAGCTTGTCCTGGAGCAGGTACGGCACCACGTCCTGCTTGCCCACGGCTTCCTCTTCCGCATTGGTGAACGCGGCCACCTTGCGCCCGGACAGCAACGCCACGCCCGTACCGAGCTCCACGTCCACGAGGCCGGAGGGGCCGTGGCACACCGCGCCCACCACGCCACCGGAGTCGTAGACGGACGCGATGAGCTTCTGCAGGTCCGCGTCCCCGGTGAAGTCCCACATGGTGCCGTGCCCGCCCACGAGGTAGACGGCGTCGTACTGGGAGGGGTCCACCACGGAGACCCGCGGCGTGTTGTAGAGGGACGCCTTGACGGTCTCATCCTGCGTGAACTCCACCTGGACGGGGTCGTCCTCCTGGACCTCGTCACGCGGGGGCTGACCCCCGGCGATCGAGGCGAAGTCCACGAAATAGCCTGCGTCCCGGAAGACCTTCCACGGGTGGGACGCCTCGGCCACGTTGTAACCGGTGGCCTCCCCCGTGTCTCCCAGGGTGTCCTGGCTGGTCAGCACCAGGAGGATCTTCTTCATGGTCTCGATGTCCATGGTTCTCCTTTCCGAGGGCGCGCGGTGCGCGCGACGTGGCACCACAGTAGACATCGCACCGTGGGCGGCGTCCGTGCGTTCACTGTCGGCATGTTGCACCCACCCCGCCGCCGTGAAAAGGCCCGCTGTTAGGATGAACAGCGATCCCCGGTGGGTACCCAGGGCCCTGCTCCGCCCCACCGCACTTCCCGACGAAAGGCTCAGTCATGCGCATTTCCAACGCCATCCTGCGCGGTGTCCCCGGCGCGTTCCTGCTCCAGTCCGGCTACGGCAAGCTCGGCATGGACGCCGCGTCCGCCGAGGGCCTCAAGCAGTTCGCCTCCACCGGTGTCCCCCAGTTCGCGGACTGGGACTCCCAGACCTTCACCAAGTTCATCGCCGGCACCGAACTGGCCCTGGGCACCGCCCTGCTGACCCCGTTCGTGTCCAAGCGCCTGGCCGGCGCGGGCCTGCTCGCCTTCAGCGCCGGGCTGCTGAGCATGTACTTCCGCAACTCGGACATGACCCAGGAGGACGGCATCCGCCCGTCCGAGCAGGGCCTGACGCTGTCCAAGGACGCGTTCCTGGCCGCCATCGGCGCGGCCCTCGTGCTGCAGAAGTAGCGCAAGCACCACGCTTTCCCGACGACGCCGCAGTGGTCCGCCACTGCGGCGTCGTCGTCTTCCCTGCCGGGACCGCGCCCCCGGGACGCGCGCCGAGCTGCTACGTTAGTCAGCAATTCGCACCGCTGCTCACGGAAAGCTCCGTACCCCCATGGAAACCCTCCAACACAATCTGGACTTCGTTCGTGACCTGATCTGGGGACCGTGGCTCCTGATCCCCCTGCTGCTGGGAACGGGGATCTTCCTCACGTTCCGCTTGCGCGGCATCCAGTTCCGACTCTTCACCAAGGCCATGAGCCTGGGATTCGGGCGCCGTTCCCGGGCCACCGGTGAGAAGGGCGACATCTCCTCCTTCGCAGCGATGTCCACGGCGCTGGCCGCCACGGTGGGGACGGGCAACATCGTGGGTGTGGCAGCGGCCATGTCCATCGGCGGCCCCGGCGCCCTGTTCTGGATGTGGATCACCGCGCTGTTCGGCATGGCGTCCAAGTACGCGGAGTGCTTCCTGGGCGTGCGCTTCCGCACCCGGGACACCGCCGGTCAGCTCACCGGCGGACCGCAGGTGTATCTGGCCCGCGGCATCCCCAACAAGTTCGGCCGCTTCCTGTCCGTGATGTTCGCGGTGTGCTGTGTAGTGGCCACGTTCGGGATCGGCAACATGACCCAGGGCAACGCGATCGCGTCCAACCTGGAACACACCTTCAACGTCTCCCCCGTGATCACCGCCGTGGTCCTGGCCGTGGGCACCGGGCTCGCCCTGCTGGGCGGGATCCAGTCGATCGCCAAGGTCACCACGTACATGGTCCCGCTCATGATCGTGCTCTACATCGGTTCGGGGCTGTACATCATCGGCGTGAACTTCCAGGGGATCCCCGAGGCGCTGCGCCTCATCTTCACCGGCGCGTTCACCCCCATGGCTGCCGCCGGCGGTTTCGTGGGCTCCACGGTGCTCATGGCCATCCAGATGGGTGCCGCCCGCTCCCTGTTCTCCAACGAGTCCGGCATGGGCACCGCCTCGATCGCCGCGTCCGTGGCGCAGACGAGTCACCCCGTGCGTCAGGGTCTCGTGTCCATGACCCAGACCTTCGTGGACACCCTGGTGGTCATCTCCATCACCGGTTTCGTGATCCTCACGACCGGAGTGTGGAACGGCGCGGACACCGCGACCATGACCTCCGTGGCGTTCTCCACGGGCCTGCCCGGTTCGTGGGGCGGGATCGTGGTCACCATCTGCCTGGTGCTGCTGGGTTACTCCACCGTCCTGGGGTGGGCGTATTACGGCGAGCGCAACGTGGAACGCCTCGCGGGGGCCCGAGCGGCCATCGTGTACCGCGTGATCTTCTCCCTCGCGGCCGGCCTGGGCGCCCTCGCCCCGCTCACGCTCGTGTGGTCCTTCTCGGACATCATGAACGGGCTCATGGCCATCCCCAACCTGATCGGGCTGATCATCCTCTCCGGCCTGGTGGTCCGGGAGACCAACCTGTATCTGAAGAACGATCCCAAGTTCAACGCCACGACCGATCAGATCGACGCGTTCATGGGCACCCACCCCGGTGCCCTGGACGCCCAGATCCACCACACGGTGGACCTCTCCTCGGCCAACCCGGCGCTGTCGGAGACGGGTACGCTGCCCGTGGCCCCGCCCGCCGAGTCCCCGCGCGCCGGGGCCGCTACCGGTGCGGCACCGGGGGGCGACGCCGCGGCGTCGTCAGCCGAGCGCGACTGACGGTCCCGCACCCCGGGGCTTTCGCCCCGGGGCATTCCCACACCGGGGCGTTCCCCGCGGGGTGCGGGCCGGGCCGAGCGGCGGTCTCCCCGGCGCTCTCGCCGGGCGCCAGCGACGTCGCGTGGCGAGAGCGCGCTCAGGTGTCGTGGGCGACGGGTGCCCGCTCAGGCGTCGTGGGCGGCGGGATCCTGTGCCGTGAGCTCCTGCACCTCGATGCTCTGCACGAGGGTGTGTGACTCGCCGGCGGCGAGCCGGACCGGGGAGCCCATCACGTTGCCCGCTTCCACGCACAGCATCTGCTGCCACTCGTTGTCCGCGAAGTCCGCCATGGCCACGGACTTGTCCGCCCAGGGGTTCCACACCACGGTGCTGTCCGAGCCCTCCTTGGTGATCACGAGGGTGCGACCGAGCTCGGGGTCGGAAACCCGCACCTCGCCGCGATGGGCAAATACGGCGTCGGTCTCGCCCGTGATCGCGAGTTCCCCGCTCTGGCGCCGCTGCTCCTTGGCCACCTTGTCGTAGTAGGAGACACCGTCGAGGCCGGTCACGCTCACGCGCCGGGAATCGCCCACGTGGAGGTAGCTGTGCAACGCCTCCTCGAAGTCGAAGGTCCCGGTGCCGGTGTTCGTCACGGTGAGCGCCATACGCAAGCGGGCGCCCACGGTGACCCGGAACCGGGCCTCGAACTCGTGGGGGAACGTCTTGCGCAGGTGCTCGGCCACGTCCGCGGGCGTGAGGGTGAACTCGGCGTAGGCGTGACCCTCGGTGTCCTCCCCCTGCTCGGCGAGCTGCCACTCGGTGATCCGCGCGAACCCGTGCGCGGGGTCCATGTCCCCCGTGCGCCCGGGGCCGAACCACGGGAAGCAGATGGGGACACCGCCGCGGACCGCTCTGCCCGTCTCGTTGTAGGAGCGGGAGGAGACCCACAGCACGGGCTCGTGATCCCCCGGTGCCCACGACACCACGTGCGCGCCGTAGCTCAGGACGGATCCCGAGCCGTCGGCGCAGGACAGGGACAGGGGTTCCGGCAGTCGAGTCATGTCCCCAGCTTAAGCATGGGGTGCGTGCTGAACAGTGGCCAGGCGTGTTCTATCGGGACGGGTGTTCGTGCTCCACGGGGCGGGCCATCTCCTGCTTGAACCACTCGAAGGTCTGCCGGTGGGACTCCGTGCGGCGTACGAAGGCCCACGAGATTCCCAGCACCACGAGCCACGCGGCCACCGCGACCAGCCCCGTGGCGGTCTGGGGATCCGTGCTCAGCGCCCACGCCACGAACACGAAGAACGCGAGCACCACAGCGCACATCACCACGCCGCCGGGCATCTTGTACTCGGAGGTGGCGTGGCGCTCGGGGAACTTCATGCGGTAGCGGATGTAGGAGATCAGGATCATGGACCACACGAACACGAACAAGAGGGACGCCACGGACGTGATCAGCGTGAACGCCTCGATGATCGAGTCCCCCGCGTAGAGCACGGGGATGGTCAGCAGCAGGATGCCCGCCGTGAGGTACAGGGCCCGCACGGGTACGCCCACGCGGTTGAGCCCCTTGAAGATCCCGGGTGCGCTGCCCTCCGCGGAGAGACCGAACATCATCCGGGACGTGGAGAACACCCCGGAGTTGGACGAGGACATCGCGGAGGTCAGCACCACGAAGTTCACCACGGACGCGGCGCCCGCGAGCCCGGCCAGCGCGAACATGGCCACGAACGGGGACTGCTCGGGGTTGATCGAGCGCCACGGGGTGACCACCAGGATGGCCAGGAGGGATCCCACGTAGAAGATGAGGATGCGCACCGGGACGGAGTTGATCGCCCGGGGAAGGGTCGTGCGGGGATCACGGGCCTCGGCCGCGGTGGTGCCCACGAGCTCGATGCCCACGAACGCGAAGACCGCGATCTGGAACCCCGCGACCACGCCCATGGCGCCGTTCGGGAACCACCCGCCGTCGTTCCACAGGTTCGCGAGCTGGGCGGTGTACCCGTCCGGGGATGCGAAGTGGGTCAGCGCCATGATCGCACCCACCACGATCAGGGCCAGGATGGCCACGATCTTGATGAGCGCGAACCAGAACTCCATCTCCCCGAAGTTCTTCACGCTCACGGCGTTGAGCAGGAACACGATGAGGACCACGAGGACGGTGGGCAGCCACAGCGGGACGGCCGCCCACCAGAACTGGACGTAGCCCGTGATGGCCACGAGCTCGGCGATCGCCGTGACGATCCAGCAGAACCAGTAGGACCAACCCACGAAGAACCCCGCCCACGGGCCGATCAGATCGGCGGCGAAGTCCGCGAAGGTCTTGTAGCGCAGATTGGACAGCAACAGCTCGCCCATGGCGCGCATCATGAAGAAGAGGAAGAAACCGATCACCACGTAGATGAACACCACGGCCGGGCCCGCCAGGGAGATGGTGCGCCCCGATCCCATGAACAACCCGGTGCCGATCGCACCGCCGATCGCGATCAGTTGGATGTGTCGATTGCTCAGGCCCCTGCTGGGCTCGGAGTGCGTGTGCGGTGGCGACACCGCGGTGGAGCTGTTCGTCATGGAGTCAGAGGGTACTCCCGGGCGGGCGCCCAACTGTAGCGGGGCCTGCGCCCGGGTGTCGGGAACAGCTGAGGCCCGAAACGGCATGTGATCCGCGGATCACCTGCCGTTTCGGGCCTTCGCTGTTCAGCGCCGTCGGGACCGAGGGCCCCGACAAGCTCGATGAGCGGGCGGAGCGGCGGTCAGCGCACGCGCTGCGCCCGGTCCGGGCGTCCGGAGTCGGTGGAGACGTAGCTGTCGATGGCCCCGGGGCGGCCCTCCATGAACCCGTCGATCTGCAGCTTGTCCGCGCGCAACTGCGGGTCGTTGCGCAGGTAGTGCTTGGTCTCGCGGGCGATCAGCCCGGAGAGGATGAGCAGACCCAGCAGGTTGGGCAGCGCCATGAGCCCGTTCATGAGGTCCGCGAAGGACCACACGATGGCCAACGGCACGCTGCAGCCCACGAACACGATCAGCGAGAAGAACACGCGGTACGGCATCACGGACCTGCGGCCGAACAGGCGCTCCATGCAGCGCTCGCCGTAGTAGGCCCAGCCCAGGATCGTGGAGTACGCGAAGAGGATCAGGCCCAGGGTCACGATCAGGTGGCCCCAACCGCCGGGCAGCCCATGGCTGAAGGCGTCCCCGGTCATGGTGGCCGCGAAGTCCTTGCCCTGGTCCCACACGCCGGTGGTCACGATCACGAGGCCCGTGCAGGTCACCACGATGATGGTGTCGATGAACGTCTGGGTCATGGACACCAGGCCCTGACGGACGGGGTGAGTGGTCTGCGCGGCCGCTGCGGCGATGGCCGCGGACCCCATGCCGGACTCGTTGGAGAAGATGCCGCGGGCCACACCCATCTGCACCACCAGGATGATCGCGGATCCGGCGAAGCCGCCCACCGCGGAGTGCCCCGTGAAGGCCGTGCTGAAGATGCTCCCGAACGCCGCGGGAACGGACTCGATGTTGACCGCCAGGATGTAGAGCGCGCCCAGGACGTAGAAGACAATCATGATAGGCACGAGCGCGGCGGTGACCTTGCCGATGGACTTGATCCCGCCCACGAGCACGAGCAGCGTCAGCGCCGCGAGCACGAGGCCCGTGACCCACACGGGCACACCGAAGGAGGACTCCACGTTCGCGGAGATGGAGTTGCCCTGGGTCATGTTGCCGATCCCGAAGGACGCGAGCACCGCGGCGATCGCGAAGAACAGGGAGAGGAACTTGCCGAAACCGTTGGGGATCCCGCGGAACAGGTAGTACTGCGGACCGCCGGAGATCTCGCCCTTGGCGTCCCGGGTGCGGAACCGCACGCCCAGGAAGGCCTCCGAGTACTTGGACGCCATGCCCAGCACGCCCGTGACCCACATCCAGAACAGGGCGCCGGGGCCGCCGATCGAGATGGCCGTGGCCACGCCCACGATGTTGCCGGTACCCACGGTCGCGGCGAGCGCCGTGGTCAATGCCTGGAACTGGGAGACGTCACCGCCGGGGGCGTCCTTGTCCTTGCGTTCGAACAGCGCGAGGCGCAGTGCGGGGATCAACTTGGTGATCTGCAGTCCGGACAGCCGGATGGTCAGGTAGATGCCCGTTCCGAGCAGCAGCGGGATCAGGAGGAACGGCCCCCACACGAACCCGCCGATCGTGTCGAGAATGGATTGGAGCGAATCGAGCATGAAGGTGTCCCTCGTTCAACTGGGGCAGGATGCCACGGACGGTGTGTGAACAATGTCACTGTCCCGGACAGTGAACCACATCCCGCGCGGTTCCGGGCCCCTCGGCGTGCGGAGCGGGGGCCATGTCGCACAGCTCGCGGGACGACGCCGCCGGGTCCGGGCATTCACCCGACGGGCGTCCCCTGCCGGCGCGCCGTGAGGACCAGCCCCACGGAGATCACGGCGCATGCCGCCATGCTCAGCACCATGGGCACCGCGGTGTACTCCCCGCCGAGGCCCGTGAGGGGCGTGACGAGCCCGGCCAGGATGAACTGGGCCATGCCCACCACGGCAGAACCTGTGCCGGAGAGGTGCAGCCGTTGGGCCTGGCGCTGGGCCATGGCCACGGCGTTGCCCAGGACGAGTCCCATGCAGGACTGGGCCAGGAACAACAGCACCAGGGTGATCGCTCCGACCACGCCCAGCACCACCAGGACCATGTTGAGCACGGAGAAGGTTGCGAGTCCCGTGACCCCCACGAGCAACAGGGAGGAGGGGTCCCGACTGCCCACGAGCTTGGTGTTGACCACTCCCATGGTGATCGAACCGCACGCGTTGATCGCGAAGATCACGGAGTAGATCAGAGCGCTGAAGCCCAGCACGTTCTGGATCACGAACGAGGACGCGGAGATGTAGGAGAACAGCGCACCGAACGCGAAGGCGAAGCTCAGGGCGTAGAGCGTGAAGTGTCGATCACTGATCATCTGCCGGGCGTTGCGCAGGATGAGCCCCAGCCCGCCCCGCGAGCGTTGCCCCGGCGGGAGGGTCTCCGGCACGATGAACACGGAGCACGCGAGCATCACGGCCCCGAAGATCGCGAGCACCCAGAACACCACGCGCCAGTCGGCCACGGTCGCGATCACACCGCCCGCGAGCGGTGCGACCACGGGTGCCAGGGACGTGATGAGTGCGAGCACCGAGTACAGCTGGGCCGCGCGGTGGCCGTGGGCGATGTCCGAGACCACGGCCCGGGCGATCACCACGCCCGCCGCCCCGGCGAGACCCTGCACGAACCGCAGGGCGAGCACCCAGTGGATGTCCGGGGCCACGATGATCCCCACGGACGCGAGCAGGAAGATCAGGTTCCCCGTGACCATGAGTCTGTGCCGCCCCAGCACGTCCGAGAGCGGGCCCAGCAGGAATTGCCCCAGCGCCATGCCCACCATGTACGCGGTGAGGGTCAGCTGGATCATGCTGGCCGGGGAGCCGAACCACTCGCCCATCTCCGGCATGGACGCGAGGTACATGTCCGTGGCCAGCGGGCTCACGGCGGAGAGGATGCCCAGGGCGCCCACGAGCACGATCCAGTCCAGGCGCGGGCTCAATCCCAGCCTGCTGCGACCGGGCTCGGGGAACGCGGGGTTCTGGGTCATGCGGGCTCTCCTGGCACGCGCCTGGGCGCTGAGGGGTCGGCGGGCTGTTCAAATAGTAGGTGCCGCGGGTCACCCGATCCCCTCCTGTAACGCCCCCGCGCCTAGGATGATCCACGATGGAATCCAGCGATCGCACCCCTGACACGTCCGCGCACGACGCGGCCCTCCCGGACTCCGCGGGCAGCGCCCCGGAGGCGTCCCCGGCCCCCGAACACCGCACCGAACAGCCCGCCGAGGCCCGCGCGGCCGGTGCCGCGCCGTCGTCATCCGAGCACACCGAGGCCGATGCCACCCCGACGAACGACAGCGCACCGACTGACGCCGGCGCTCCGACGGGTCCCGCCGCGGCGACCGGCGGTGCCCCCGCGGGCGTGGCGTTCCCACGGCAGCCGTACTCGTTTGTGCGCCGCGGTGACCGGTTGTCCCCCAAGCGCCAGAAGGCGTGGGACGAGCATGCGGACGAGTGGGTCCTGGACATCCCCCGCGTCATGACCGACACCTCCGTGGATCCGGCCTACCGACTGGACCGGGAGGCCGTGTTCGGCCGTGTGGCACCGGTCGTCGTGGAGGTGGGCTCGGGCCTGGGCGAGGCCATCGTGGCCCATGCGGCGGCCCACCCGGAGCTGGACCACCTGGCCGTGGAGGTCTACAAGCCCGGTGTGGCGGATCTACTCATGAAGGCCGCCCAGGCCGGCGTGACCAATGTGCGCGTGGCGCAGGCCAACGCCCCCGAGGTGCTCGAGCACATGCTGGAACCCGGTTCCGTGCACGAACTGTGGGTCTTCTTCCCGGACCCGTGGCACAAGACCCGCCACCACAAGCGGCGCCTGGTCTCCCCCGGTTTCGCCGAACTGGCCGCCCGCGTTCTGGAACCGGGTGGACTGTGGCGGTTGGCCACGGACTGGCAGGAGTACGCGGTGGTGATGCGCGAGGTCCTGGACGGCGCGGACGCGGACTTCGAGAACGTGCATCCGGGTCAGCCCGCGGACGACGAGCACCCGGACGCCGGGTGGGCCCCGCGCTGGGAGGGCCGGATCCTCACGAGTTTCGAACGCAAAGCCACGGAAGCCGGGCGGATCCCGCGGGACCTGACCTACCGCCGTCGTTAGCTGTACTGACCGGACACGTTGATTGAGCCGCCACGTGCATGACGCTGTGTGGACAGCGCGCACGTAGGGGCACCCCGGTTGTCGCCAGTCCACTCATGGCTCTGAGCCTGGGACTTCCTTATGGTGGGTGCATGCCCGTCTGGCAGCCAGCAATCCCGCAGAGGTTGCGCCCCCATCTCCTTGCTTGGGTGGGCTACGACTTCACCAGCACCGAGACCGTGCACCATGGGGTTCCCTCGTTGGGCGTCACAGTGGTGCTGTCGCTCGCGGACCCCATCGACTGTGGCTGGCTGGATGGCGGCGCACGGCAGCAACTGGATGCTTTAGTCTCCGGTCTCCACACCACTCCGGCTCTGATCCACTCGGGGGGGCGCCAGCAGGGCCTCGAGTTGTCGATCAACCCGCTCTCGGCTCGTCGGCTGCTGGGGCTGCCGGCCGGGGAGCTGGCCGGCGCCATGATTGATGTGAATCACCTCCGGTGGCCCGCGCACCTGCTCGACCAGCTGTGGCAGTCAACGTGGTCACGACGGTTCGACCTCGTGGCGGCATTCCTCACCACGCGGATCGACCAGCATTCCCACAGACCGCGAGCAGACATGGTCGAGGCGCTCGCGCGGATCCGTCAGGCTCGGGGAACGATTCCGATCGCCGACCTGGCTCGGGATGTTGGCCTGTCCAGACGGCGGCTCTCAACCCTTTTCGACCTCGAGACCGGCCTGTCTCCCAAGCAGGTGGCGCGCATCGTTCGCTTCAACCACGCCAAGGATCTCGTCCAGAGTGGGACCCGGCCCTCGGACGTCGCGGCGATGGCCGGCTACAGCGACCAGGCGCACTTGTCTCGGGAATGGAAGTCGATGACTGGATGGACGCTGCGCCAGTCGAGGGCCGACTTCCCAATCCTTCAAGACATGCACCTGCTTGAGGAGTGAGGCTGGAGCCATGACCACACCACAGCTGTTTCACTGCCTGCGCTATACAGACGCCGATCGAGGCATCGACTTCCTCCAAGCCATAGGCTTCACCACGGCCATGGTCGTGCGGGATCCGGATGACCCGGCCCTGGTGGCCCATGCGCAACTTGACTGGCGCGACAACGGGGGCATCATGCTGGGCTCTGCTCGGGACGATGACCCGCACTACGGACCGGGGATCTGCAACTTGGTGGTCGCCAACGATGAGGATGTCGATAGCCTCTGCGCCACGGCCCTGGCACACGGAGCGACCATCGTCACGGAGCCCAACCATGCACCCCACGGCGGACGCAACGCATGTGTCGCCGACTTCGACGGCCACTGGTGGAACCTCGACTCCTACCCGGGAGCCTGAGCCAGAGAAGCAGTCCTCGGCGACAGTTGATGACTCTGGTCCCACGAGGCTTGAATCTCTCCGCTGCAGCTTGACCCACACAATCTCGCCGCCCACGGCGGCATCTGGCCTTCCTGAGCGGCACGTACCCTCAGGAAGGCTTGCTCATGTCCCACGCCAACGCGGCGCTGACCCCACGGCATCGCCTGATTGTCGCTCGCCTGATTGTTGACGACGGCTGCCCGATCAGTGAAGTCGCGGCCCGCTTCCAGGTCTCCTGGCCGACCGTGAAGCGCTGGGCCGACCGCTACCGCGCGGGCGAGTCCATGCACGACCGATCATCCAGACCCCATCGCTCACCGAACCGCAGCAGCCCGAAGACCACCCGGCGGTGCATAAACCTTCGGCTCCGGCTGAGGGAGGGGCCAGTCCAGTTGGCCCGTCGGCTCGGGATCGCCCCTCGACGGTTCACCGCATCCTGGTCGACGCGCGCTTGAACCGGCTCTCCCACGTTGACCGCGCTACCGGCGAACCTGTCCGTCGCTACGAGCACGACCATCCCGGGGCGATGCTGCACGTTGACGTGAAGAAGCTCGGCAACATCCCCGACGGCGGAGGCTGGCGCTGCGTGGGCCGCCAGCAAGGCGAGAAAAACCGCGCCGCCACACCCGACAAGCCCCGCAACAAGTACCGGGACCCGTTGATGGGCAAGGCCTACGTCCACACCGTCATCGACGACCACTCCCGCGTGGCCTACACCGAAATCCACGACGACGAAACAGCCCACACCGCCACTGCTGTCCTGGTCCGGGCTGTCGAATGGTTCAACACTCGTGGCGTCACCGTCGAGCGGGTCCTGTCCGACAACGGCGGCGCCTACCGCTCACACCTGTGGCGAGATACCTGCGCCGAGCTCGGGATCCAGCACAAGCGGACCCGGCCGTATCGGCCGCAGACCAACGGGAAGATCGAACGCTTCCACCGGACCTTGGCTGATGGGTGGGCCTACGCCCGATGCTACAGCTCCGAGGGCGAACGGCGGGGCGAGCTTGACGGTTGGCTGCACTACTACAACCACCATCGCCCGCACACGGCCTGCGGCAACCAGCCGCCCTTCTCACGATTGACCAACGTGTCCGGTCAGTACAGTTTGCCGGACCCGGGGCGAACCGGTCCGGGGGCCTACTGTGGGAAGGTCCCTGACCGACCGACCCGCAGGAGTCCCGGTGTCCTCCAGTACACGACCGTCCCACCCTTCGGACGCGGAGCCCGAGCCCTCGCCACGCGGGGGCGCCCGCAAACCGGCGAACCGCAAGGACGCCACGCGCTCGTTCCTCGACGAGATCAACTACCCCCACAACATCCACCCGGCCGTGGTGCCAGGCGTGTCCGTGGAGGACCAGAAGGTGCGCTACGGAATCGACAAGATCGTGGTGGGCGTGGCCGGCGGGTTGATCGTCGCGTTCATCGGGTGGGGTGTCGTGGACACCGCGTCACTCACGGCCGTGTCCGGTGCGGCGCTGAACTGGACGATGCTCAACATGGGGTGGGCGTTCAACGTCCTGGCGATCGGGCTGTTGCTCTACCTGCTGTACATCGCGGTGTCCCGCTACGGGCGGATCCCGCTGGGCCTGGACGGGGACCGGCCCGAGTACTCCACGGCGTCGTGGGCGGCCATGCTGTTCGCGGCGGGGATCGGGATCGGGATCATCTTCTTCGGCCCTTTCGAGCCCATGACCTACTTCCTGTCCCCGCGCCCGGGTTCCGCGGACCCCGGCACGGTGGACGCTATGAAGAAGGCCTCCGCGCAGGCCGCGCTGCACTGGGGGCTCAACGCGTGGGCCATCTACGGTCTCGTGGGCGTGGCGGTGGCCTACACGTCCTACCGGCGCGGACGCGTTCCACTCATGAGTTCCGTGTTCGCACCGTTCTTCCACAACGGCAACACCGACAACCTGGCCGGCCGGATCATCGACATCCTGGCGATCCTGGCCACCCTGTTCGGCACCGCGGCGTCCCTGGGCATCGGTGCCCTGCAGATCGGGCGCGGTGTGGAGATCTTCACGGGTCTGGGCCCCTCGGGCAACGCCGCGGCGGTCGTCATCATCGCGGCGCTCACCGCGGGGTTCATCGCCTCGGCGGTCTCGGGCGTGGCCCGCGGGATCCGATGGTTGTCCAACATCAACATGGTCCTCGCCGTGGGTCTGGCACTGTTCTTCTTCGTCCTGGGACCCACCGCGTTCCTGCTCAACTTCGTGCCCTCCGTGATCGTCACGTACTTCGCCGAGCTGCCCACCATGCTGTCCGCGTCCATGTCGGACGGCCCCGAGATGCAGGCGTTCCTGTCCTCGTGGACCACGTTCTACTGGGCCTGGTGGGTCTCCTGGGCACCCTTCGTGGGGGTCTTCGTGGCCAAGATCTCCCGGGGCCGCACCATCCGCCAGTTCATCCTGGGGGTGCTGTTCATCCCCTCGTCCATCGTGGTGATGGCCTTCACGGTGCTCGGCGGGACCGCCATCCACCAGCAGATGCAGGACCACGCGATCGCCCCGGACGGCACCGCGCAGACCCTGCCAGCCCCGGAAGAGATCTTCTTCACCGTCCTGGACGGCATGCCCGCGGCCGGCATCATGGCGGGAATCGTGGTGCTCATGCTGGCCATCTTCTTCATCACCACCGCGGACTCCGCCTCCGTGGTGACGTCCCAGATGTCCCAGCGGGGCAACCCGAACCCCAAGCGGCGGATCACCGTGTTCTGGGGACTGTGCATGGCCGGGATCGCCGTGGTGATGTTGTTGATCGGCGGACAGAACGCGCTCACGGGTCTGCAGAACCTGATCACCGTCACGGCCCTGCCGTTCACCCTGATCATGTTCGCCATGGCCGTGGCCTTCCACAAGGACCTGCGCCGGGACCCCATGGTCATCCGCGAGCAGTACTCGCGCTGGGCGGTGGACAAGTCCGTACGCCACGGCATCGACGAGTACGGGGACGACTTCACGTTCTCGGTGGAACGCGCCCCGGACAGCAAGTGGGCGGCGGGCGCGGACTTCGACTCGAGCGCCCCGGAGGTCACCGAGTGGTACCGGCGCACGGACGAGGACGGCAACCCCGTGGCCTACGACTACGAGACGGGCGAGTTCACCGATTCGCACGACGTCGTACACCCCGGCGAGCGCGCGGCAGCGCCTAGGGTGGAACCCGACGCACCCTCCACGGACCCCGAGAGAAAGTAGCCCCGCATGTTGTTCCTGGCCCGCATGGACGTGGTCTTCCCGGAATCGATGACCGACGAGACCAAGGCTGATTACCAGCACCGCGAGAAGGCCTACTCGGGTGAACTCCAGCGCACGGGTGTCTTGAAGGGCATCTGGCGCGTGGTGGGCGAATACGCCAACTACTCGATCTACGACGTCGAGGACAACGACGAGCTGCAGACCGTCCTGTCCGGGTTCCCCATGTTCGCGTACATGAACGTCAAGGTGACCCCGCTGGCCAAGCACCCCAACGCCACCACGGACGACTTCTTCGACGGCAACACGATCCAGGAGTAGTCCTTCGCGGTACCCCCGGATGACGAGATCCCTGCGGCCCTTCCCGAGAGGAGCCGCGGGGATCTCGCCGTTCGCGGGTCGTCTACTTCTGCGAGCCGCGCAGCTTCGTGGTCGACGACGACGTTGCATCCCGCCGCGCGGACGCCGCGTCCCGGCCCGGGGCCGTGTCCCGGCCCAGTATGGCGTCCCGGCCGGTGGCCGCAGCCTCGGGCTTGGCCGGGCGGTAGAGCATGAGCGCCTGGGACACCTTGCGGGGTGAGCGCCGGGTGCCACGGGCCATGCGCACCACATCCCCGGCGGAACCGGCGGTGAAAATCATGTCCCGCTCCTGCCGCGCCCGGCGCTCCCGTTCGAGTTCCTCGGACAGTTCCGTGACCCGGGTCTGCAGCGCCTGCACCTGGTTCTCGAGCTGGATGATGCGCTTGATCCCTTCGAGGGACACGCCCTCCTGGGAGAGCTCCTGGATCTGACGCAGTTTCTGCACGTCCAGCTGGGAGTACCGGCGGGCCCGCCCGGAGGCCCGGGACGGGGTCACGAGACCCATGCGGTCGTACTGGCGCAGGGTCTGGGGGTGCATGTCCGCGAGCTCCGCGGCCACCGAGATCACGAACACTGGCTGGGTGAAGTCGATGGCCATGTCAGAGCGCCGCCTCCTCGCTCAGGTTCGCGCGGGGGTCGAAGTCCTCGGTGGCCCGCGCGAACTCCTGCAGGGCTTCCCGTGCGGCATCGTCCAGGTCTGCCGGGAACTGGATCTGCACCGTCACGATCATGTTGCCCGTGGTGGACCCGGACGTGAAGCCCTTGCCCTTGACACGCATCCGGTGCCCGGACGACGTCCCCGCGGGGACCCGCACGGTCACATGGCCCTCGTCCAGCGTGGGCACCTGCACGGTGGTCCCGAGTCCGGCCTCCGCAGCGGTCACCGGGATGTCCACGTGCACGTCCTGGCCCTCGCGGGTGAAGAACGGGTGCTCCTTGACCTTGACGGTCACGAACAGGTCCCCGTGGCCACCGGGCCCCGAGTGTCCCTTGCCCGCGATCTTCAACCGCTGCCCATCCTTGACGCCCTTGGGCACGCGCACCGTGGTGGACTGGCCGTTGCCCCGGCGCAGTTTCACCGTGGTGCCGTTGTACGCGGAACGCAGCGGGATCGTGGTCGTGGTGTGGATGTCCTCACCCTTGGCGGGCGGTGCCTGGTAGCCACCGAATCCGCCCTGACCCCCGCCGAATCCACCCTGGCCGCCACCGAAGCCCCCTCCGAACCGCGAATTGCCGCCCTGGCCGCCGAACTGCGCGAACAGGTCCTCGAACCCGCCACCCCCGGAGGTGGAGTAGCTCCTGCGGCCACCGCCGCCGTTGAACAGACCCCCGAAGAGGTCCTCGAACCCGGCGCCGCCAGCGTTGCTCGCGCCACCGGGGCCACCGGCGGTGAACCGCGCCCCGGAACCCATGGCCCGGATCGCATCGTACTGTTTGCGTTCCTCGGGGTCCGACAGCACCGAATTGGCCTCGGTGATGTCCTTGAACTTCTTCTCCGCGGCCGCATCCCCCGGGTTCTGGTCCGGGTGGTACTTGCGGGCCAGCTTGCGGTAAGCCTTCTTGATGTCCGCCTGGGATGCGTCCTTGGAGACGCCCAGGACAGTGTAGAAATCTTTGTCGATCCAGTCCTGACTGGCCATGACGCCTCCTTCCTCCTGGTACTTCCCTGTGTGACTCGGGGCGGGTCCCGTCATGCGGACCCGCCCCGAGGAATTTCTTGCGTTACGGCTTCGTGGCCACGGCCACCTGGGCCGCCCGGACCACTCGAGCGCCCACCCGGAAGCCCGAGCGCAGCACCATGGACACGTGGTCCTGTTCCACCTCGTCGGTGGGTTGCTGCAGCACGGCCTCGTGCACGGTGGGGTCGAAGACCTCCCCCACCTCCCCGATCCGGGTGAGGCCCTTCTTGCCCAGGGCGTCCTCGAGCTTGGTCGCGATCGCGGCGAACGGGCCGTCCTCGAGGTCCCCGGCCTTGCGAGCGGCGTCGATGTCGTCCAGGACCGGCAGCAGCGCGGTGATCATCTCGCCGGAGACGAAGTCCCGCAGCTGATCCTTCTCCCGCGCGGTGCGGTTCTTGAAGTTCACGAACTCCGCCTGCAGCCGACGCAGGTCCTCGAGGCGCTCGTCCGCGAGCTTCTGCGCGGCGGACTCGCCCGCCGGGGCGGCGTCGTCCTGCGACGACGCCGCGTCCACGGCCTGCGTGTCCCCGGCCTGGGCGTCCTGGGACTGAGGGGTGTCCAGGATGTCGTCCACGGTCAGCCCCTCACCGCCCTCGGAACGCTCGGTGCCGGTGGAGTCCTGAGCTGAATGATCCGGGTCCTCCGGCACGGACTCGCCGTGACCCTTGGTGTTCTCGGAATCGCTCATGCTCACTTCCTCCCGTTCTTACCGTCTTCGTCGTCCACGACCTCGGCGTCGACGATGTCGTCGTCGTCCTTGGCCTGCGCACCCTGAGCACCCTCGGCGCCTGGCTGGGCACCGGCGGCACCCTCGCTCTGGGCCTGCGCGTACAGCGCCTCACCGATCTTGGTCTGGGAGGCTTGCAACTTCTCGAACGCGGTCTTCACGGCGTCGTCGTCGTCGCCCTCGAGGGCGGACTTCACGGCGTCGACGTCGGCCTGGACCTCGGTCTTGACGTCCTCGGGGATCTTGCCCTCGTCGTCGTTGAGCAGCTTCTCCACGGAGTACGCCTGCTGTTCCGCGTTGTTGCGACGGTCGGCGGCCTCACGGCGCTGCTTGTCCGCGTCGGCGTTCGCCTCGGCGTCCTTGACCATGCGGTCGATGTCCTCCTTGGACAGCGAGGTACCGCCCGTGATGGTCATGGACTGTTCCTTGCCCGTGCCCTTGTCCTTGGCGGACACGTGCACGATGCCGTTCGCGTCGATGTCGAACGTGACCTCGATCTGCGGCATGCCGCGCGGGGCTGGGGCGATGCCCGTGAGCTCGAACGTGCCCAGGTTCTTGTTGTCCCGGGTGAACTCGCGCTCGCCCTGGAAGACCTGGATGGACACGGACGGCTGGTTGTCCTCCGCGGTGGTGAAGGTCTCGGACCGCTTGGTGGGGATGGCCGTGTTGCGCTCGATGAGCTTGGTCATCACGCCGCCCTTGGTCTCGATGCCCAGCGACAGCGGGGTCACGTCGATCAGCAGCACGTCCTTGCGGTCGCCCTTGAGCACACCGGCCTGGATCGCGGCGCCGATGGCCACGACCTCGTCCGGGTTCACGCCCTTGTTGGGGGCCTTACCCGCGAGCTCGGTGACCTTCTCGACCACGGCGGGCATACGGGTGGAACCACCCACGAGCACCACGTGATCGATGTCGGAGACGTTGATCCCGGCCTCGGAGATGACGTCCTTGAACGGCTTCTCGGTGCGGGCCAGCAGGTCCTTGGTGAGGTCCTCGAACTTGGCACGGGAGAGCTTCTCGTCCAGGTGCACGGGGCCCTCGGGGGTCACGGACAGGTATTGCAGGGAGATGGTCGTGGACGTCGCGGAGGACAGTTCCTTCTTGGCCTGCTCGGCCGCCTCCTTCAAGCGCTGCAGGGCGATCTTGTCCTTGGACAGGTCCGCACCGGTCTTGGACTTCACCTGCTCCAGCAGCCAGTCCACGATGCGCTGGTCCCAGTCGTCGCCACCGAGGCGGTTGTCACCGGCGGTGGCGCGGACCTGGATGGTGGAGAAGTCGTCCTCGTCCTTGCCGACCTCCAGCAGGGAGACGTCGAACGTGCCGCCACCGAGGTCGAAGACCAGGATGAGCTCGTCCTCCTTGCCCTTCTCCAGACCGTATGCCAGGGCCGCGGCGGTGGGCTCGTTGACGATGCGCAGCACGTTCATGCCGGCGATCTCACCGGCCTCCTTGGTGGCCTGGCGCTCGGCGTCGTTGAAGTACGCGGGAACAGTGATCACGGCATCCGTGACCGTGTCGCCCAGGTAGGACTCGGCGTCCGCCTTGAGCTTCATGAGCGTACGGGCGGAGATCTCCTGCGGAGTGTACTTCTTGCCATCGATCTCGGTGGTCCAGTCCGTGCCCATGTGGCGCTTCACGGAGGCCACGGTGCGGTCCACGTTGGTCACGGCCTGGCGCTTGGCCACGTCGCCCACGAGGGTCTCGCCGTCCTTGGAGAAGGCGACAACGGACGGGGTGGTGCGGTTGCCCTCGGCGTTCGCAATGACGACGGGCTCGCCGCCTTCCAGTACGGATACCACGGAGTTAGTGGTACCGAGGTCGATTCCTACTGCACGAGACATGTTCTATCCCTTCGTTGTTCCGATGCGGTCCGGGACGGGCACCGACGCGGCCCGTCCGTGAACCTTCAAGACTTGAGCTTTCGGGACTCAAGTTTACACCTTGAGCTACTCTTGTCAACCTAAGTTGAGTCGCAACGGCTCAAGTATCTACACACCGCGTCTCGCCCGAGCTGCCGGGAATTCCACAGCAATTCGGGGGTGGACACTTAGCCGCGTTACACTGACGGGTTTGTACGCCCAGGGCGAAACGTGCCGGGCCCGCACTGCCCCCGACCCCTCCAGGAGCGCCACCGCACCACACGAGCTCACCGATCACCCACCGCCGAAGTCAGGAGAACTGTCTTGAGCACGCCACCGCATTCCACGGACCGAGAACCATCGACCACCCCGCCCCACGACAACGCCACCCAGGGATCGACCGCCCGCAGCCGCCCCCGGAAGATCATCGACGAGCTCACCTACCCCCACGGCATCCACCCGGCACTGGTGCCGGGCGTCGGCGTGGAGGACCGCAAGGTCAAGTTCGGCACCGACAAGGTGGTCTTCGCCATCACCGCGGTCCTCGTGGTGGGCTTCATCGCATGGGGTGTCCTCAGCACGGACAGCCTCTCCACGGTCTCCGCCACCGCGCTCGCGTGGGTCACGGACAACACCGGCTGGTTCTTCATCCTGTTGTCCACCGCGGCGGTGCTGTTCATGCTGTTCATCGGTTTCACGCGCACCGGGCGGATCAAGCTCGGCCGTGACGACGAGGAACCCGAGTACTCGTTCTTCTCGTGGCTCGCGATGCTCTTCGCCGCGGGCATGGGCATCGGCCTGATGTTCTACGGGGCGTTCGAGCCCATGTCCTACTTCGAGGGCGGCATCCCCGGCTTCTCGCACGTCTCCGAGCCGGGCCAGGACTCCATGGTGGTCTACTCCCTGGTGCAGTCCGCGTTCCACTGGGCCCTGAACCCGTGGGCGATCTACGCCGTCGTCGGTGTCTCCGTGGCCTACGGCGCCTACCGCCGCGGCCGCGCACCCCTGATCTCGCGGGTGTTCACCTCGTTGCTCGGCCACAAGCGCGTGGACGGCACCATGGGCAAGCTCATCGACGTCTTCGCGATCTTCGCAACCCTCTTCGGCACCGCCGCCTCGCTTGGCGTGGGCGCCATGCAGATCGGTTCGGGCATCACGATCTTGGGCGGGGTCGGCCCGCTGGGCAACAACGCCCTAATCGGGATCATCGCCGCGCTGTCCGTGTGCTTCGTCATATCGGCCGTGTCCGGGGTCTCCCGGGGTATCCGTTACCTCTCGAACATCAACCTGACGCTGGCCTTCGTGCTCGCGCTGTTCGTGTTCTTCGTGGGCCCCACCGTCTTCCTGCTCACGCTGATCCCCTCCACGTTCTCCACCTATATCTCCGAGTACCTCTTCATGACCGGACAGTCGGCCGCGTGGGGTCCTGACAGCGCCGAGTTCTCCAACACCTGGACCGTGTACTACTGGGCGTGGTGGCTTTCCTGGTCCCCGTTCGTGGGCATGTTCATCGCCAAGATCTCGCGCGGGCGTTCCATCCGCCAGTTCGTGACCGTGGTCCTCGTGGTCCCGGCCTCCGTGTGCATCCTGTGGTTCATCGTCTTCGGCGGCGCCGCAATGTACTTCTCCAAGAACGGCGCGGACCTCTCCGTGGCGGACGGCGCCGAGTCCATGCTGTTCGCACTGTTCGACCAGCTTCCGCTGACCGGTGTCACCTCGGTGCTGGGCATGATCGTGATCGGCATCTTCTTCGTGACCAGCGCGGACTCCGCGTCCGTGGTCATGGGCACCATGACCCAGCGCGGGCGGCCCAGCCCCAGCAAGTGGATCGTGATCTTCTGGGGTGCGTGCCTCGCGGGCATCGCGATTGTGATGCTCCTCGTGGGTGGCGACGACGCCCTGGCCGGCATGCAGAACCTCGTGATCGTCTCCGCGCTGCCGTTCGCGGTGATCGTGGCCATGATGATGGTCGCCCTCTACCGGGACCTGCGCAACGACCCGGCCACCCTGCGCACCCGCTTCGCGGTGTCCGCCGTGGAGAAGGCCGTGTCCGCGGGTCTCGCCGAGCATGGCGACAACTTCGCCCTGCAGGTGGAGCACGCCGAGGGTCACCGCGCCGCGGGCAACACGTTCGACTCGCACGATCCGGCGATCACCGAGTGGTATCGCCAGACGGACGAGAACGGGGACGAGACCGACTTCACGTACAAGTCGGCGTGGGTCTCCTCGGCCGCCGACGACATCGCGGACGGCACCCCCGAGGGCGAGGTCCCGTGGGAACAGACCACGCCGAAACACCGCAACGACCAGTGACACCGATGGCCCGCTGAACCGGGCCCCCTCCCGAACGCGGGGTGCACGTCATGGGACGTGCACCCCGCGTTCGCGTACCGGGACACCGTTTGGTCCCGCACGGCCACGCTGCGTACGTTGGTGCGCATGAACGACGGCCCACCACGATCCCCCGATCCGGATCCCGATTCCCGGCCCCGGCCCATGAGCCCATCGGGAGACGGGCCCGACGACGCCGCGCGCGAGCACGCGCCCGGCGCCCCCGGCACGGGCGGGGCGAGCGGGAAGGGGACCCAGCGGCGTGGCGAGTCTCTACTGGTACACCACCGGCAAGGACGACCTCATGGCCCTGGTCACGAGCGAGGTCCTGGGCCGCGCACTGGGCCAGTTCCACGCGCTGTGCGGGGACGGCGAGCCGGGGCCGGAGGAGTTCGAGGCCTTCCCGGCACCCAGGGCGGATCCCCGTACGAGCGCGGCCACGGCGCAGGCCCTCGAGGAACTGCGGTGCCTGTGCCTGTGCTTGTTCTCCCAGATGCGCGAGCACCCGTGGCTCGCCGGGCAGCTGCTCAGCACCGCCCGCAGCGAGGAGAACGCGTTGCGCACGTGGGAATGCACGGGACAGTTGCTGCAGCGCATGGAGCTCGACGCCGAACAGCGGTTCTACGCATCCCTCGCCGTAGCCAACTACGCGTTCGGAACGGGCGCGGGAATCGCCCACCGTCACAACCGGCCCGCCGCGGAGGAATCCGCCCGGCAGGTGCACGAAAAACTGGAACGGGCGGGCCATTCGGGGCCGGGGATGCTCCCGGTGGTGCGTGCCATGCTGGGCTCGTTCGGTGACCACGACGACCGCTCGGAACACGTCGCGGGCCTGGAACTGCTGCTCGCGGGCATCGAACGTCAGACGTGGGGTGGCTCCTCGACACCTTGAGGCCACTCACGGGGAACGGATTTTTCGTACAGTGGAGGTCATGTTCTCCATCGTCACGGTTTGCACCGGCAACATCTGCCGCTCGCCCATGGCCGAGGCCCTGCTGCGATCCGAGCTCACCGACGCCGGTCTCGCGCAGCGCGTCCGCGTCAGCTCGGCGGGCGCGAGTGACGAGGAACACGGCAACCCCGTGGATCCCCGCGCCCGCACCGTCCTGAACAGGAACCACCTGGAACTGCCCGAGCATCAGGCACACAAGATCACGGACGCCGAACTCGCGGACGCGGACCTGATCCTCGCCATGACCCGGTCCCACAGGGACCAGCTGCAGCGCCGACTGCCCACGGACGACGCCCGGAAGGTCCGGCTCATGCGCAGCTTCGACCCGGCCGTGGCCGACTCACAGGCGGACCTCGACATCGCCGACCCGTGGTACGGCGGTTCGGACGACTTCGACACCGCGTGGGAACAGATTACGGCCGCCACCCCGGGCGTGGTCTCGTGGGTCGAGGATCGGATCGACGCGCGGTGATCTCCCCGGACGAGGGTTTCCAGGACGACGAGATCGCCCAGTACCCGGAAGGCGTCAACCTCGCACGGTTGCTGCCCCCACCCACGCGCAAGCCGTTCATCGTGGGCATCGACGGCCGTTCCGGAGCGGGCAAGACCACGCTGACCGAGCAACTCTCGCGGGTGCTGGAGCGCTCGCACGACGTCGTGAGCTTCCACCTCGAGGACATCTACCCTGGGTGGAACGGACTGCTCGAGGGCATGGAACGGTACCGCGGTGAGATCCTCGAACCGCTGCGCCGCGAGGAGGACGCCCACTGGACCGCGTGGGACTGGCTGACCAACGAGCCCGGCACCCCGCGTCTGACCCGCACCGCTCAGATCGTGCTCGTGGAGGGCGTCGGGGCGTGCCACCGCGAGGCCCGGGCGTTGTTGGACGTCTCCGTGTGGGTCGAACTTCCCGCCTCACAGCGCAAACAGCGCGCCCTGGACCGGGACGGCGCCACGTACGAGAAGTACTGGGACGTGTGGGCGGAGCAGGAGGAGCAGTACCTCGGTGAGGACCCCGTGTGGGAGTCCGCCGAGATCCTCCACCCCGGACCCTCACCCCAGGAACCGGGCACGGAACAGCGGGACACCCCGTGATTTCGCCCGGTGCCGGGACACCCGCTCCGTCCCCCGCAGCACCCGGACCCGCCGCGGCCGTGCTGATCTCCCCGATCGGTGCCCCGCCGCGGCTCGTGGACCCGCATGAGGCGCACGTGAGCCTCGAGGACCAGGGACTCACCCGCGGGGACGGCGTCTTCGAGACCCTCCACGTCCTGGACGGCACCGCGTACAAGCTCGACGCCCACCTGGTCAGGCTGGGGCATTCCGCGGGGACCGCCCAATTGCCCGCACCGTCCGCGGATACGTGGCGCGAGGCCCTGACGACGGCGCTCGCGGCGGCCGGTCCCGGCGCCCGCGACCCCTCGGCCGATCTCGGGGCGGAGCACACGGTCAAGTTGAGCATCAGCCGCGGTGTCCCCGGTGACCAGCCGTGGGCGTGGCTCACGGTCGCGCCCGTCCCCAAGCGGACGTTCGCCGCCCGGCGCACGGGGGTGTCCGTGGTGTTGCTCGAGCGCGGCCACGACCCCGCGGAGGACACCGGGTTGCCGTGGCTGCTCCCGGGGGTCAAGACCCTGTCCTACGCGGTCAACATGGCCGCGGTGCGCTACGCCCACGCCCACGGCGCGCAGGACGCCGTGTTCATGACCTCCACGGACCACAGGATCCTGGAGGGCGCCACGTCCTCGGTGGTGTGCGCACGGCACGACGACGGCGCTGCGCCCACCCTGCTCACGCCCGAACCGTCCCGCGGGGTCCTGCCGGGGACCTCGCAAGCCCGGATCTTCGACGCCGCCCGCGAGCGCGGCTGGGCCGTGGACTACGGACCGCTGTACCCCGAGGACCTCTTCGCAGCGAGCGCCGTGTGGCTCACGTCCTCGGTGCGGCTCGCGGTCCCGGTGACGAGCGTGGACGGGCGGCCCGTGGCCTCGGACCCGCAACTCACCCGCACCCTCACGGATTTCCTGCTGGGCCGCCCGGGGCGCTGAGCGCGTCACGGGTGGTCGCGCCCGCACCGCCCGTCCCATCTCGACATGCCCGGGCGCGAGTGCTCCCCCGTCACCTTCGGCGCATCACTGCCAGATGAAGCGGTGCGCCCCCGTGAGCAGGGACAGCGTCACCGCGGCGACCGCGATGAGCACGGTGGCACACCCCACGACCACGTCCACGCGGCCGAAACGGGGCACGCGCGCCCATGTGCGCGGACCCGCCCCGAAACCGCGCGCCTCCATGGTCATGGCCAGGCGCGTGGCCCGGCGCAAGGACTGCACGAGCAACGTGAACGCGAGACCGGCGAACTCGGTGAGAGCGGCCCACGGGCCCCGCGCTCCCCCCGCACCGCGGGCGCGCCGGGCCGCCGCGAGCACACCCCACTCGGTGACCATGACCTCCACGAGCCGCAGGGCTGCGAGCGCCGCGAGCACGAAGCGTGCCGGCAGCTTGAGGGTTTGGGCGAGACCGTCCGCGAGGTCCGTGGGGTCGGTCGTGAGCAGCACGGTGATCCCGGGCAGCGCGATCGCGAGACCACGCAGGGCGATCGCCCCACCGGCCGCGAGCGACCCCGTGGTGATCGTGATCCACCCCAGGTGTAGCAGGACGGGACCGCCCTCCGGGGAGAGCACCGCGGTCCCCCACCCGCTGATCAGGGCGGCCACCACGATCGGCCATAGGGTCGTGAGCAGCCGCCACGGACCGATCCCGGCGGCAGCGAGCAGGAGCAGTTGGCCCCCGAGCGCCACTCCGCTCGTCACGGGGTCCGCGCTGACCACGAGCACCGCCGTGATCACGAGAGCCCCGAGCAGTTTTACCACGGCATTCGTCCGGGCGAGCAATCCCGCGCGGGACACGGCGGGCAGCACGCTCGCGACCGTGCTCATGAGCCGAGCCTCAGCTCGTGCGCACCCAGGGCCGCGACCAGATCCCGGTCGTGGGTCACGACCACCACGGCCGTACCCCCGTCCAGCTCCTCGACCAACAGGTCCACGAGCTCCTTCCAGGTCCGGGCATCCTGACCGAACGTGGGTTCGTCCAGGATCAGCACGCGCGGGGACGCCGCCAGGACGGTGCCCACGGACAGCCGCCGCTTCTGCCCGCCGGACAGGGTGAACGGGTTGGCCTCGGCGAGCTCCTCGAGGCGCAGCCGTCGCAGCAGCTCGGCCACCCGGGCGTCGTCCGCGTCCGCCATCGCGTCGGTGACGCGCGCATCGCGACGGCCCACGCGGCGTCGTCGTTGCCGGGGACCGAACTCGAGTTCCTCGCGCACGGTGGGGCGCAGGAACTGGTGTTCGGGATGCTGGAACACGGTGCCCACGCGGGAGACCAGTTCCGCGCCGTCCCACAGGGAGGGATCAGCGGGCGCGTCGGTCGCGAGGGCGCCCGTGGCCCACACGGTACCGCGCACGGGCAGCAGCAGTCCGGCGAGGGTCAGCGCGAGGGTGGACTTCCCCGCGCCGTTGACGCCTGTGACGGCCAGCGCCTGCCCCGCGCGGACGTCCACGGTGATGTTCTCGGCCGCCGGCGCCGCCCCCGTGCGCACGTCCGGTTCCGGGTACGCTTCCCCGCGCCGCCACGCGGCGAGCGCCCGACGACGCCGCCGCGCGAGCGCCCGCCGTCCCGGTTGGCTCCGGGACACGGCGAGATCGCGGGCGCTCAACAAGGTGGTGCCCGGTGCGACGGCGGCGGACACGGTGGTGAAACCACCCGTATCCTGCGCAGACTCCGCGACATCCGAAGCCCTCATGGGCGACGCGGCCGGCGCATTCTCCGTAGGCACAGCGGGCGGCGTGATGCCGTGTGGCGCCGCGGAGGCAGCCGTCTGCCGTACCGCGGGATCCATACCATTCGAGGCATGCACGGGAGTGCGAGTGCGCGGCACCCAGCCGGGGACCCACGTACCCTGGTGCTGCAGCAGGTCCCGGGCGTCCTGCAGGGTCTGCTGCGCGGGGCCGTCGAAGGCCACCCGACCGTCGTCGCCCAGCACGATCACACGGTCCACAACCGGTTCCCACAGGGCCACCCTGTGCTCCACGACCACAAGGGTGGTCCCGTCCTCGCGCACCGCATCGGCCACGGCGCGGCACAGCTGCTGCGCCCCCTCGTGGTCCACGCTCGCCGTGGGTTCGTCCAGCAACAGCAGCCGCGGGCACATGGCCAGGGTCCCGGCGAGCGCGAGACGTTGTTTCTGCCCCCCGGACAGTGCCGTGGTGGGGTGGTCGAGCGGGAGCTCCAGACCCGTGCGCGCGAGCGCTTCCCGCACGCGCGGCCAGATCCGCTCGCGGGGGACGGCGAGGTTCTCGAGGCCGAACGCGACGTCGTCCCCCACGCGCGAGAGGACCACCTGCGTCTCGGGGTCCTGGTGCATGAAGCCCACCGTGCCGCGGGCGTCGCGCGGGTCGAC
The DNA here is from genome assembly GCF_031844145.1 of Kocuria sp. PD6. Taxonomy (NCBI): domain Bacteria; kingdom Bacillati; phylum Actinomycetota; class Actinomycetes; order Micrococcales; family Micrococcaceae; genus Kocuria; species Kocuria sp. PD6. Next base: position 183,988 of record NZ_JAUZUS010000005.1, on the reverse strand, counting down.
ACCCCCGACGCTCAACCCGCCCGATGCGGAACGGCCGTCAGGGTCCTGATCCACACCGGCCAGTGCCTGCAGGAGCGTGGACTTGCCCGCCCCGGACGGGCCCAGGAGCAGGACGCGTTCGCCGGGCTCGATGATCAGGTCCAGGTCCACCAGACTGGGCGTCTCGCGGCCGGGGTGATGCCATCCGAACCCCTCCAGGACCACCCGCGCGCCCGTGAGCTGCACGGTCGGTTCCGCGGTCATCGGCGCACGGCGCCGGAGGCCAGTGCTCCGAGGACACCCGTGGCCTGCAGGGCCTTCATCACGGCCCACATGAGCAACCCTGCGATCACGGCCCCGGAGAGCGTGGTCAGCGCCGCGTAGACGACCTGCTGATCCAGGGCCCACTCGAAGTTGTACATGATGTTCTCGCTCACGCCCAGGAACAGCCCGGATACAGCCCCACCGATCGCCGCGGTCACGGGACCGAACCGGCGGTAACGGGTCAGGAGGAACACGACCTCCACACCGAGGCCCTGCACCAGACCGGAGAGCACCACGAGCCACCCGAAATGCGTTCCCAGGAAGCCCTCGATCACGGCCGCGAGCAACTCGCAGAACAGGGCCGCGCCCGGTTTGCGGATGATCAGGGCGCCCAGGGTACCCGCCACGAGCCAGCCCCCCGCGATGAGCCCCGCGGACGGCGGGTAGGCCACCGTGCCCGCCGAGACCGCCGGGTACAGGAGGTTGGACCACATCCAGAAGATCACGGCGCACACCGCGGCCAATACGGCGGTGACCACGATGTCCACGACCCGCCACGACGAGCTGCGGTTGCCGCTTGTGCGAGGTGTACGGGTGGGGGTGTTACCGACCTGCGTCATGCTGAATCCTCCTGAAGATCCCAGGAGGGGAAGAACACCACCCGCCGTTGCGAGCGGGTCCTTGAGATACTCGACTCCCTAGCGCCGGTACGAGCCGGATCAGGTTCGAGGGTCTGCGCTCACGCGCACTCTCAGCGCCGCGGTGGCGCTCCCCTGTCGTTGAGACGCCAGTCTAGACCACGACGGCGGGTGGCCGGGCATCTCGCGTGCCCGGCCACCCGCCGTCGTGCGTACGTCCTACGCGGCCCCGGCCCACCCGTACAGGGGGGGCGCGGGACCCGCCGGCTCAGATCTCGCTCTGGGAGCTGCGGGAGGGATCGGAGTCCTTGGACTCGAACTTGGCCACCTGGCGGGAGATCCCCACCTTGATGACGGTGCCCACCACACCGGTGATCACGGCCCAGATGATGATGTCGGTCCAGGCCTCGTCCGGGTCCGGGTTCTTGGCGGGGGGCTCGTTGCCCGTGACCTGCTTCCACACCGCGGACAGGCCCTTATTGGCCAGGGCCACGCCACCCAGGGACGCCACCGTGCCGAAAATGTCCATTACCTTGTTCATGAGGTTCTCCTTGTCTTGTGGGTGCCGGCGGCACCGGGCGGCCGACGACGTCGTGCTCGTTGCCCAGCATACGAAGCGCCGGGCGCGACGGGGCGGAAGGAACCCGGTCCCACCGAGAATTACGTCCTCAGCGAGATTCTTCCTCGCCGACGCGAGCGACGACCTCGCGCAGCTCGTCCTCCACGAGGTTCTTCTGGTTCAGGTGCTTGGAGCGGTAGGCGGCGCGGCCCACCATGTGCGCGGACACGGGCACCGTGAGCAGCTGGAACAGCCACGCGAGGATCATCAGCGGGATCATGCCGGGATTGCCGCTCTCGATCGCCACGGCCGTGAGCAGCAGGAGCAACCCCAGGACCTGGGGTTTGGTGCCGGCGTGCATGCGCGAGAGCAGATCGGGGAAGCGCACCAGACCCACCGCCGCGGCCAGGGACATGAGGGACCCCCCCACGAGGCACAGCAGCGCGATGACGTCCAGGACGGTGTGCCAGTTCATGAGCGCTCCAACCCCACATTGCGCGCGACCGTCACAGACCCCAGGAAGCCCACCAGGGAGATGATCACGAGCAGGATGATGTTGCTGGAGTGGTGGTTGTACACCATCTCGATGGCGAGACCCGCACCCACGATCGCGAGCAACACGTCCGTGGCGATCACCCGGTCCAACAGGGACGGGCCCTTGGCCAGCCGGTAGATCGTGCCCGCGGCCGCCACGGTGAGAATCGCACCGCACACCCACACGGCGACGTCTAACATGGTCATGGCCGCTCCTCCCCACGGCCGTCCAGGGCCTTGTTCATCTTGGTGGTCGGCGACGCGACGGCACCGGAGGCGTCCGCGCCGCCCGCGTCACCCGAGGCCTCCAGTTTCGCGAGGTCCTCCTTGGAACCCATGATCTTGATCCACGCCGCCTCGATATTAAGCGCGGACTCCCGGAACGACTCCGCTTCCCCCGGCGTGGAGACGTCCAGCACGTGGAAGTACAGGATCCCGTTGCCGCGATCCACCTCCACCACGAGCGAGCCCGGGATCAGCGCCATGGTGTGACCCACGGCCGTCATGAGCAGGTCATTGTTCTGCCGCAGCTTCACCCGCAGCACTGCGTTGTGCACCTTGGGGCCCTGCATGAGCGCGACACCGAACACGTGGATGCTGGCCCGGGCCACCTGCCAGATGAATGTGACCACGAACAGCGCGAAATGCAGGACGTTGAACCGCCCGGACAACCGCACCGGGGGCAGCGTGAGCGTGCGGGTCACGAGCACCGCGAGGATCAACCCGAAGACCAGGTTGCCCACGCTCCAGTCACCCCACAGGGCACCCCACACGACCACGAGCCACAGGATCAGGGGCAGCTCGGCCCGCAAGGAGTTCCGGGAGCGTCGCTGCATCGGGGACGTACTCATCGGCCCTCCTCGCTCACACCACCGGGACCCACGGGGGCCAGCACGGCATTGACGTATCGATCCGGATTGCTCAGGTTCTCGGACGCGTTGTCCGCGAGATCGAACAGCGGCCCGGCGAAGACTGTGAGTGCCACACCCACCGCCACGAGCGCGGTGGTCGCGCCCACCATGGTCCCGGGCAGCAGCACCACGGGGGACCGGCCGGAGAAGCGGCTGCCGGACTTGCCCGCCACCGCGCGGGACGTGCGGGGGCGGCGGCCCTCCGCGGTGGTGGCGCGCAGCACGGGGTCCGGGTACTCGGCGTCGTCCACGTTGCGCAGGAACACGCGGTTCCACACGCGGATCAGGGCCATGAGCGTGAGCAGCGAGACGAACACGGACACGCCCACGAGTAGGTAGCTCAGCCACGTCCCGGCCTCGACACCGGCCTCCAGGAGGGCCACCTTGCCCAGGAAGCCCGAGAACGGCGGGATGCCGCCCAGGTTCAGGGCCGGGATCATGTACAGCACCCCCAGCAGCGGAGAGATCTTGAGCATCCCGGCGAGGCGGTCCACGTTGGTGGAGCCACCGCGGCGCTCGATCAGCCCGGCGACCAGGAACAGGCTGGTCTGGATCACGATGTGATGCGCGATGTAGTAGACCACCGCGGCCAGGGCGGCCTGCGTGCCCAGTGCGATGCCGAAGATCATGTAGCCGATGTGACTGATCAGCGTGAACGAGAGCATACGTTTGATGTCGATCTGGGCGAGCGCGCCCAGGATGCCCACGATCATGGTCAGCAACGCGACCCACATCAGCAGATCTTTGATCTGCGTCCCGGGGAACAACAGGGTCTCGGTGCGGATGATCGAGTAGACGCCCACCTTGGTCAACAGGCCCGCGAACACCGCGGTCACCGGTGCGGACGCGGTCGGGTAGGAGTCGGGCAGCCAGAAGGACAACGGGAAGATCGCGGCCTTGACACCGAACGCGATCAGCAGCATCAGGTGCAACTGCATCTGGGTGCCCTGCGGCAGGTCCGCGAGCTTCACGGACAGGTCCGCCATGTTCACGGTGGCGGTGGCGCCGTAGATCATCCCCAGGGAGATCAGGAACAGGATCGAGGAGATCACCGAGACGACCACGTAGGTCACGCCCGCGCGGATCCGCTGCGCCGTGCCACCCATGGTGAGCAGGACGTAGGAGGCGGTCAACAGGATCTCGAAGCCCACATAGAGGTTGAAGAGGTCACCCGCGAGGAACGCGTGGGACACACCCGCGACCAGCAACAGGAACGTGGGGTAGAAGATGGAGATGGGGCCCTCGTCGTCCCCGCTGGCCACACCCTCGCTGACCGCATAGATCAACACCGCGAGGGACACCACCACGGAGACCACGAGCATGAGCGCGGACAACTGGTCCACGACCATCACGATGCCGTACGGGGCGGCCCAGTCCCCCAGGTGCACGACCTGCGGACCCTGGTTCCATACGTTCGCGAGCATGAACGCGTTCAGGATCAGCGTGAGCACCATGGCGCCCACGGTCACCCCGCGCTGCAGCCGGTTGCGGTGGACGATGATGAAGTTCAGGGCGGCGCCGAGGAACGGGATCAGGACCGCGAGCGGCGCGAACTGTGCCGGATCAGTGGTCATGCGGGCTCCTCCCTCGCACCTCGGAGAACTTCTCGGCCCTGTAGTGACCAGGCGATTCGGCGGCCTCTTCCTCGTTGTGACGCGACGGTGCGAACCGGGCGTCCGCGTGGTTGAACTCGGAGGTGTCCTGCGGCAGGGCGTCGTCGTCCTCGGCGTCGTACGAGGACTGCTGCGCGACGCGGCGGTCCTGGAGGTCGTCCTGGATCTCGTCCCGGCGGGCCAGGATCCACGAACGCCAGATCATGCTGAGGATGAAGGCGGTCGTGGCGAGCGAGATCACGATCGAGGTGAGCACGAGCGCCTGCGGCAGCGGGTCCGAGTACTCCGAGGGGTCGCGGGCGGCGTCGTACAACGGCGCGATGCCGGGCGTGCCGCTCGTGTGCAGGATCAGCAGGTTGGCCCCGTTGGTGAGCAGCATGATGCCCAGCAGTACACGGGTGAGCGAGCGTTCCAGCAGGAGGTAGACCCCCACGGAGAACAGCACACCCATGACTACCAGGAGTGTGAGATTCACGGTCATCGCTGTGCCTCCTGGGGCTCGTCCCCGGAGACCAAGGAGCCCTCGGGAGCGTCGGGGTCGTCCGCCCTGTGCGCGGTGACCTCGGGACCGTTACGGGTCAGGCGGATCCGGGCGCCGCGGCCCGCGCGCTTCTTCCGGGACTCCACGGCGGAACGCTCGATCCGTTCATCGATCCGCCCGCCCAGGGAGCGCAGGATGTCCAGTACCAGGCCCACCACGATCAGGTAGACACCGATGTCGAAGATCACGGCGGTGACGAACTTGACGTGACCGAAGACGAGCATGTCCCACTCGAACGTGTAGCTCTCCATCACGGCCCCGCCGAAGAACACGGGGACGATCGCGTACAGGGAGGCGATCGCCAGGCCCGCGCCGAGCATCCAGCCCGCGTTGACCGGGGTCGCGCGCTCGAGCTCGTAGCGTCCGCCCGCGAGGTAGCGCAGGGTCAGGGCGAGGGAGGCCATCAGGCCGCCGGCGAAGCCACCACCGGGGATGTTGTGCCCCGCGATGAGCAGGTAGAAGGACACGAGCATGAAGGTGTGGAACAGCAGCCGGGCCACGACCTCGAAGATGATCGAGCGCCGCTCCGGGGCGAGCGTGCGCCCCGCGAGCAGGAACGGGTCCACGTCCGGGCGGGAGGTGAACCGGCGGGCGACTTCGAGCTGTTGGGTGTTCGCGTGCGGGAAGTGCGCTGCGGAGTCCGCGCCACGCACGATCTTCAGCTGCTGGGTGTCCAACTCGTGACGGTCGCTGCGCAAGCGGTCCCCGCGTCCCTTGACGAAGATCAGGGACGCGATGCCCGTGGCGGCCACCGCGAGCACGGTGATCTCGCCCATGGTGTCCCACGCGCGGATGTCCACGAGCAGGACGTTGACCACGTTGGCGCCGTCGCCCATCTCGTAGGCCATCCGCGGCAGTTCCAGGGAGATCCGTTCCGCCGACCGCGAGGACATGGAAAACACCGCGAGCGCCATCATGAACAGTCCGAACCCCACGGCGAAGACCGCGCGCAACACGCGGTGCCCGGTGGGCCGGCGGTTCCACAGCGGGCCGGGCAGGGAACGCAGGGCCAGGACGAACGCCACGAGGGAGATCGTCTCCACGAGCGTCTGGGTCAGGGCGAGGTCCGGCGCGCCGTGGAGCGCGAAGGTCAGGGCAAGGCCGTAGCCCGTGACCGAGACCAGCAGGACGGCCAGGAACCGCTTGCCCGCGGTGAGCACGAGCAGTGCCGCCACGATCATGGCGATCCCGGTGATCAGCTGGGCCGGGGAATCCGCGTAGCGGAACCCGGCGAGCGGCGGGGTCTCGTTCCAGAACAGGGCCACGAGCGGCACCACGATCGCGGTCACGAGAATCACGGACAGGTAGAACATCAGCGAACCACGCTGGGTCCGGCCGGTGAGCCACACCGCGACCATGTCCAGCACGTTGATGATCTTGCGGTAGACGAAGTCACCGGTGGGCAGTTCCGGCAACCGGTCCTGAAACGAGCCCACGGGCCGACGCGCGACGTACAACAGAGCGCCCACACCGATGATCAGCGCGGAGAGTCCCAGTGCCGGGGTCAGCCCGTGCCACAGCACCAGGTGCACGTGGGATTCGGCGACGTCCGGGAACTGTTCCTGGTAGCGCACGATCCCGGCCTCCACAGGAGCGGGCCACAGGCCGAACACCACCGTGAGCAGGGCCAGCACCGCAGGCGCCACGAGGAAGGCCCACGGCACCGGGGTGAACTCGCCGATGACCGACTGACCGTCCTCGGCGGCGTCGAGATCGGAGAACTGCGCGGGCTTGCGCGCGAAGCCGCCCCACAGGAACCGCGCGCTGTACGCAAAGGTGAGGATGGAGCCGAGCACCACGCACACGAGCGCAATCATGGCGAGCGGGTCCGAGGCGTGGTCCACGAACGCGGTGAGGACGGCTTCCTTGGTCACGAAGCCGAGCAGCGGCGGGATCCCGGCCATGGACGCCGCGCCGATCATGGCCACCACGAACAGCATGGGTGCCGTCCGACCCACACCGGAGAGCCTGCGGATGTCACGGGTCCCGGCCTGGTGGTCGATGATGCCCACGCTCAGGAACAGGGTGGCCTTGAACAGACCGTGCGCGATGACCATGCCCATGCCGGCCATCGCGGTGTCCGCGGTGCCGAACGCCACGACCGCGGTGATGAAGCCCAACTGGCTCACCGTGCCGTACGCGAGGATCAGCTTGAGGTCGAACTGGCGCAGCGCGACCCAGCCGCCGAAGATCATGGTGCCCAGGCCCAGGGTCAGGGTGACGGGCAACCACCACTGGGTGTCCACGAACCCGGGAGCGAGCCGCGCCACGAGGTAGATCCCGGCCTTAACCATGGCCGCGGCGTGCAGGTAGGCGGAGACCGGGGTGGGCGCCGCCATGGCGGCGGGCAGCCAGAAGTGGGTGGGGAACAGCGCGGACTTGGAGACTGCGCCGGCCAGGATCAGCACGAGCGCCACGTCCACCGTGGTGGAGCCCAGGAGCTCGGGGGCCGCCTCCAGGACCCGGGAGATCCGGAAGGTCCCGGCGGCGTTGCCGAGCATCACCAGGCCCACGAGCATTGCCAGACCGCCCGCGGTGGTGATGATGAGCGCCTGCAGGGCCGCTCGACGCGCAGCGAGCTTGGTGCGCGAATAGGAGATCAACAGGAAGGAGAGCACCGAGGTGATCTCCCAGAACACGAACAGCACCATGAGGTCGTCCGCGGTGACCAGACCGAACATGGCGCCCGCGAAGGCCACGAGCTGGGCGGCGAACGGGCCGATGCCCTGGGCGTCCGACTTGAAGTAGCGCGCACAGTACGCGAGGACGAGTGCTCCCACGCCCAGCACCAGCAGGCACATCATGTACGCGAGGGAATCCATCCGAAAGGACAGCGAGATCCCCAGCTGGGGGATCCATTCCACGGTGGTGGTCCACCCGTCCACGTCCGCGTGGGCGCGGGATGTCTGGGTGAAAAGCCAGATCAGACTCGCGAGCGGGACGAGAGCCACGAGGTAGAAGCCGGAGCGTCCGGTGCGCTTGAGGATCGCGGGTGCACACAGGGCCGCGAGCCCGTGGACAAGCAGCACCGCGATCATAGGACCTTACCTCTCGAGCCACGGATTACCCACGAGCACCTGTGAATGGGCCCACGGGGATCCGGGCGGAAATGGGGTGTCAGTTTCGGGTTCCCCAGCATAACAAAGCAGGGTGACTGCCCGTTTCGCCGCACGTCACGGGCCCCTCGCCGCGGCACCCCCACTGCCCAGGTGCGCCGGGCCCTGGGCGGGAGGGCACAGGGCCCGTAGGGTGAGCCCATGACCGGTCAGCACCCGTCCACGGCGGCCCCTGGACGTCCCCCGCGCGCCCCACGCCCTGGCGAGGACAGTTCGCGCGCCCGCGTGCTCATGTGGTGCCTGTGGGACACCGGCACGTCCGCGTACAACGCCGTGATGCTCACGTTCGTTTTCACCGTTTACCTCACGAGCCCGGCGTTCGGGTCGAGCGAGTACACGTCCACGGTGCTGAGCGTTGCCATGACCGTTGCGGGTTTCGCGATCGCGTTGACGGCGCCGCTGATCGGCCAGCTCAGCGATTCCCCGCGGTCCCGCGCCACGTTCCTCACCGGCAACACCGTGGTGCTCGTCCTGTGCACGGGTCTCGCGTTCCTCGCTCGACCCGATCCCGCCTTCCTGTTCCTGGGCGTGGGGCTCGTGGCCGTGGGCAGCGTGGCCCAGGAGTTCGCCACGGTCAGTTACAACGCCATGCTCCCCGCGCTGGCCGGTCCCCAGCACATGGGTAAGGTCTCCGGGTGGGGCTGGGGCGCGGGGTACGTGGGCGGGATCTTCGCCCTCGCTTTCGTCCTGTTCGGTTTCGTCACACCCGGGTTCCTGGGCATCCCCACCGACGACGCCCTCAACTACCGCGCCGTGGCACTGTTCAGCGCGGCATGGATTCTCGTATTCTGCCTGCCCCTCATGCTCAAGGCGCGAAGTATGCCGTTCAGAGCATCCATCAACGACGCTGCTGCGGTCCCCGCACAGCCTCGCCACCGCGGCATCCTGGGCGCTTACGCCGAGCTCTTCCGCACCATCGCGGCCCTGTGGCGGGTCTCGCGTGCCACGGTCGTCTTCCTGCTCAGTTCCGCGGTCTACCGGGACGGACTGGCCGGGGTCTTCACATTCGGCGGGGTCCTGGCCGCGGGTAGCTTCGGGTTCTCGCTCACCGAGGTCGTCATGTTCGCGGTCGCGGCCAATCTCATCGCGGCGCTGGGTGCGTTCGTGGGCGGCGCCCTCGACGACGCCGTGGGCCCGCGCGCGGTGATCACCGCGTCCCTCGTGGGTGTGCTCGTGGCGGGAACGGCCCTGCTGTTTTGGCACGGCAAGATCGCGTTCTGGGTGTGCGGGCTGGCACTGTGCCTGTTCGTGGGACCCGCACAGGCGGCGTCGCGCACGTACCTGGCACGGCTCATCCCCCCGGGCCGTGACGGGGAGATCTACGGTCTGTACGCCACCACTGGCCGCGCGGTGAGCTTCATGGCCCCCGGGTTGTTCGGGGTGTTCGTGACCCTGATGGGCGCCCAGATCTGGGGCATCCTGGGGATCCTGGTGGTCGTGGCCGGGGGACTCGTGCTGTTGTTGCTCACGCCCCGCCCTCCCGAGGGGTTCACCACGGCCCGCGTGTGAGCCGCACCCACGCGCAGGCTCACTCCATGCGCGAACTCACTCGATGATTGTGCGGTGGAAGTTCAGGTGGCTGCGCGACGCGGTGGGGCCCCGCTGGCCCTGGTAGCGGTTACCGTAGGCGCCGCTGCCGTACGGGTGCTCGGTCGCGGAGGAGAGCTGGAAGAAGCACAACTGCCCCACCTTGGAACCTGGCCACAGTTTGATGGGCAGCGTGGCCATGTTGGACAGCTCGAGCGTCACGTGCCCGCTGAACCCCGGGTCGATGAACCCGGCGGTCGAGTGCGTGAGCAGGCCCAGCCGCCCCAGGGAGGACTTGCCCTCGAGGCGCGCCGCGACGTCGTCCGGCAGGGTGACCTTCTCGTACGTGGCCCCCAGCACGAATTCCCCCGGGTGCAGCACGAACGGCTCGTCCGGGGCCACCTCCACGAGCCGCGTGAGATCGGGCTGCTCCTGGGAGGGGTCGATGTGCGCGTACTTGTGGTTGTCGAACAGCCGGAACCAGCGGTCCAGGCGCACGTCCACGCTCGCGGGTTGGACCATCGCGGGATCGTACGGTTCCAGGTGCACGCGCCCGGAATCCAGGTGGCGGCGGATGTCGCGATCTGAGATGAGCACGTGTCCACGGTAGCCCACGGCCCCGCCCGCTCCCCGGTCACGACGCCTCGGAACAACCACGCACCGAAACGTGTTGTAGAGTGGTGGGCGTTCAAACGTGGACCACACGGTCCCGCACGAACGATGCGGCTGTAGCTCAATGGTAGAGCGCACGCTTCCCAAGCCTGATACGCGGGTTCGATTCCCGTCAGCCGCTCCGCACGAATCGTGAAACGCCCCGGGACCCATCTGGTTCCGGGGCGTTTCGCGCCGAGGACCCGCCCCGAACACCGCCCCGGCCCTCACGGCGGGCGGCCGGCGGGTCTGGACCGCGAACCACACCACCCATCGCATCAGGAGCGATCATGCTGCGCACCATGTTCACCGGGAAGATCCACCGGGCCACCGTGACCCAGGCGGACCTGCATTACGTGGGGTCCGTGACGGTGGACCAGGACCTGCTGGACGCCGCGAACATCCTGCCCGGCGAGCTCGTGGCGATCGTGGACGTCACCAACGGTGCGCGGCTCGAGACGTACACGATCGCGGGCGAGCGCGGTAGCGGCGTCGTGGGCATCAACGGCGCCGCGGCGCACCTGGTGCACCCGGGTGACCTGGTAATCCTGATCGCGTACGGTCTCATGGACACCGCCGAGGCGCAGAACTACGAACCCCACGTGGTACACGTGGACGAGCACAACAGGATCGTGGCGCTCGGTTCGGACCCCGCGGACGCCGTGGTGGGGGACATGCTCCGCCCGCCGCACGCCCGCGCCCACCTGCAGGCCCAGGAGGACGCGGCCGTCGCGGGCCTGTGACCCTGCCGCGCTCCCGGTGCACCCGGGCGCGCGGACCCGCCGACGCGAGGAGATGAGCTCATGAGCGGAGTCGTCTCCGGGTTCTTCATCGTATGGGCCGTGATCGGGCTGGGTTACGTGATCGGGCGCGCAGGGGTGCTCGGCCCGGACGGCCAGCGGGTGCTGTCCAAACTCGCGTTCTACGTGGCGTCCCCGCCGCTGTTGTTCACCACCATCTCCGAAGCGGACATCCACCACATCTTCTCCGCGCCGCTGCTCGTGGCGGCCGCGTCCGCGTGGCTCACCATGATCGCGTACGCACTGCTCTCCCGGTTCGTGTTCTCCCGGGACGCCGCCACCGTGGTGATGGGCGCGCAGGCCGCCGGGCAGGTCAACGCCGCCAACCTGGGGATCCCCATCGCCTTGTTCGTCCTGGGGGACGCGTCCCAGGTGGCCCCGGTGATGCTGTTTCAGCTGGCGATCAACACGCCGCTGTACCTCACGATCATGGACACCCTCACTGGCGGGCGGCGCCCCACGGCCGGCTCGGTGCTCAAGAACATCGTGACGAACCCGCTCATCATGGGCTCCGCCCTGGGCATCATGTCCGCGGCCACGGGGATCCGCCTGCCCGACCTCGCGATGGAGCCCGTGCGCATCGTGGCGGGTGCGGCCGTTCCCGCGATGCTGCTCGCCTTCGGTCTCTCGCTGGTGGGCTCCCGCCCCCTGGCCTCCCCCGGCACCCGGGTGGACACGCTGCTCGCGACCGGGGCCAAGGTCGTCGTGCACCCCGGGCTCGCGCTGTTGCTCGCGTGGGCGCTCGGGCTCACCGGGCACGCCCTGTACGCGGCCGTGATCATGGCCGCGCTGCCCACCGCGCAGAACCTCTACGTAGCGGCCGTGCGCTACGACCGGGCCACCACGGTGTGCCGGGACACCGTCCTGCTCACCACGGTCGTGTCCATGGCCACGATGGCGGTGGCCGCGGTCTTCCTCTCCTGACACACCGGCCGCCACGCCACCATCCCCGAAAGCGGGTAACACTCGGCCCGTGACGCACGCCACGCCTACACTGAGCAGATGCTGAAATGACCGGTATCCCTACGGGGAGCGCCGGACCCATTCCGTCAGTACAGGCGCTCATCAGGGGAGGAACCATTGTGAAGTCCACTCACCACTCTCGCAGGGCTGGCAAGCCTCGCACGGTCCGCAGCGTAGCGGCCGCTGCGGCGGCGTCCGCCATGCTGCTCACGGGGTGCAGCGGCGGGGAGTCCGGCCCGCCCACGCTCACGTGGTACATCAACCCGGATGACGGCGGCCAGGACGTCCTCGCCCAGCAGTGCTCAGACGCGTCCGGCGGCAAGTACAAGATCCAGACGTCGCTGCTCCCGCGTGACGCGGCGTCCCAGCGCGAACAGCTGGCCCGCCGCCTCGCCGCGGGCGACACGTCCATGGACATCATGAGCCTGGACCCGCCCTATGTCCCAGAGCTCGCGGAACCCGGCTTCCTCGCCAAGCCCCCGCACGACGTCGTCGAGGCGACCACCAAGGACACCCTCGAGGGCCCGCTGGAGGGCGCCAAATGGAACGGCGAGATCGTGGCCATCCCGTTCTGGGCCAACACGCAGCTGCTGTGGTACCGCGAGTCGGTGGCCAAGGCGGCGGGTCTGGACATGTCCGAGCCCGTCACGTGGGACCAGCTCATCAAGGCGGCCACGTCCCAGGACAAGTACCTGGGCGTGCAGGGCGTGCGCGGTGAGGCCATGTCCGTGTGGGTCAACGGCCTCGTGGAGTCGGCTGGCGGCCAGGTGGTCTCGGACGGCCAGGACGGTCAGGACGCCAAGATCACGCTAGACTCCGACGCCGGCAAGAAGGCCGCGGAGATCATCGGCACCATCGGCAAGGAGGGCCTCGGCGGACCCGGCCTAGCCACCCAGGACGAGAACGCCTCCATGATCCAGTTCCAGGGGGACAAGGGCTCGTTCATGGTCAACTGGCCGTTCATCTACTCGGCCACGAAGGCCTCCGTGGACGAGGGCACCCTCGACAAGTCGGTGCTGGACGACATCAAGTGGACCACGTGGCCCCGTGTCGACGCGGACACCGAGGCGCACCCGCCGCTGGGCGGCATCAACCTGGGCGTGGGCGCCAAGTCCGAGAACCAGGACCTCGCGTGGGAGGCCGTGCAGTGCATCGTCTCCCCCGAGCACCAGGCCCAGTACTTCGCGACCAACGGCAACCCGCCGTCCTCCATGAAGGCCTTCGACGACCCCGAGGTCAAGAAGGCGTACCCCATGGCCGACACCATCCGGAAGTCCCTCGACGCCGCGAAGCCCCGCGCGCAGACCCCGTACTACAACGAGATCTCCACGGCCATCCAGCAGAACTGGACCCCGCCGGCGGAAGTCACCGAGGACACTCCGCGTGAGACCACCGAATTCATCCAGGAAGTCCTGAAGGGAGATGCGCTGTTGTGAGTAGCACCGTCGATTCGCGCGCTCGCGCGTCCACGCCGGAGGAGTCCCGCCGTAGAGGCCATCTCTCGGACCGGGCCCGTTCGGAGCGGAAACTGGGGTGGCTGCTCGCCGGCCCCGCGTTCGTGATCATGCTCCTGGTCACGCTGTACCCCATCGTCCAGGCGTTGTGGGACTCGCTGTTCTCCTTCCGACTCACCGCACCCGGTGACAAGGAGTTCGTGTTCCTGGGCAACTACTCCACGGCCCTGTCGGATATCGTGTTCTGGCGGGACCTGGGCGTGACCCTGCTGATCACCGTGGTCACGGTGGTCGTGGAACTCGTCCTGGGCCTCGCCCTCGCGCTCGTGATGCACAGCGCGATCAAGGCCACGCGCGGCCTGCTGCGCACCGCCATCCTGGTGCCCTACGGCATCATCACGGTGGTCTCCGCGTTCGCGTGGTTCTACGCCTTCGACATCACCACCGGCTACGTGAACAACTGGCTCTCGTGGCTGCCCATGATCGGTCCGGACTTCAACTGGTTTGCCTCTGCGGGCCCGTCCCTGTTCGTGATCATGGCCTCGGAGATCTGGAAGACCACCCCGTTCATCTCGCTGCTGCTGCTCTCCGGGCTCGCACAGGTCCCCGGTGAGCTCACCGAGGCCGCCCGTGTGGACGGCGCCTCGGCATGGCAACGCCTGAGCAAGGTGGTCCTGCCGAACATGAAGGCCGCCATCATGGTGGCCGTGGTGTTCCGTGCCCTGGACGCCTTCCGCATCTTCGACAACGTCTTCATCATGACCAAGGGCCAGTACGGCACCGAGACGCTCTCGCTGCTCGCCTACCGCACGTCCATTGGTCGTCTGGAAATCGGCCTTGGTTCGGCCATCTCGGTGATCCTGTTCATCTGCGTGATGCTGATCGCGCTGGTGGCCATCAAGGTCTTCAAGGTGGACCTCACCGGTGGCTCTGGGAAGGGGAAGTAACCGCCATGTTGAGCACCAAGCAGAAAATCGGCTGGACCGTCATCAGCATCGCGGTGCTGGTCTACGCGCTTTTCCCCGTCCTGTCCATCTTGATGACGTCCTTCAAGTCCTCCTCGGACCTGAACTCGGGCAAGTTCATCCCCACGAAGTTCGTCACGAGCAACTACGAGCAGATCTTCGTGGGCGATGCCAAGGACCTGTTCCTGCCGGCCCTGTGGAACTCGATCGGCATCTCACTGATCTCCACGTTCGTGGCCGTCGTGCTCGCGACACTGTGCGCCTACGCGATCGCACGCCTGGACTTCCCGGGCAAGAAGATCGTGCTGACCACCGCGCTGATGGTCTCGATGTTCCCGGTGATCTCCATCGTCACGCCGCTGTTCAACCTGTGGCGCCAGGTGGGGCTCTACGACACGTGGCTCGGCCTGATCATCCCCTACCTGTCCCTGACCCTGCCGATCTCCATCTGGACCCTGGCGGCGTTCTTCCAGCAGATCCCCTGGGACCTGGACCGCGCGGCCCAGGTGGACGGCGCCACCACGTGGCAGGCGTTCCGCAAGGTGATCGTGCCGCTCACGCTGCCGGGTGTCTTCACCACGGCGATCATCGCGTTCTTCATCGCGTGGAACGACTTCGTGTACGGCATCGGCCTGACCTCGACCTCCGCGGCGCGTCCCGTCCCGGCGGCACTCGCGTTCTTCACCGGCGCCTCGCAGTTCGAGGCCCCTGCGGGCGCGATTTCCGCGGCGGCGATCATCGTGACCATCCCTGTGGTGCTGCTCGTTCTGGCGTTCCAGCGCCAGATCGTCTCAGGCCTGACCCAGGGCGCGGTCAAGGGCTGAGCCCGCCGCACCATCCACGCTTAGACATAGATAGGACTGAGTAGACATGGCAGCAATCACCATGGAACACCTCGTCAAGAAGTACGACGACGGTTTCCCCGCGGTCAACGACATCTCCATCGACGTCGCCGACGGCGAGTTCCTGATCCTCGTGGGCCCCTCCGGCTGCGGAAAGTCCACGCTCCTGCGCATGGTCGTGGGGCTCGAGGACATCACCTCCGGGGACCTGAACATCAACGGGGTGCGCGTCAACGACAAGCAGCCGCGTGATCGCAACCTCTCAATGGTGTTCCAGAACTACGCGCTGTACCCGCACCTGTCGGTGTACGAGAACATCGCCTTCCCGCTGCGCCTGTCCAAGGGGCAGTTCAGCGAGGAGGAGATCGACCGCAAGGTGCGCGAGGCGGCGGACACCCTGGACCTCAACGAGCACCTCGAGCGCAAGCCGGCGAACCTCTCCGGCGGTCAGCGCCAGCGCGTGGCCATGGGGCGCGCGATCGTGCGTGACGCGGACGCTTTCCTCTTCGACGAACCCCTGTCCAACCTGGACGCCAAGCTGCGCGGCCAGATGCGCACGGAGATCGCGCAGCTGCAGCGCCGCATGGGCATCACGTCGCTGTACGTGACCCACGACCAGACCGAGGCCATGACCCTCGGTGACCGTGTGGCCGTGCTCAAGCGTGGTCAGCTCCAGCAGATCGCGTCCCCGCGGGAGCTCTACGAACAGCCCGTCAACCTGTTCGTGGCGGGGTTCATCGGCGCTCCGTCCATGAACTTCATCCCGGCGCGCGTGAACGGCTCGGTGTTCCACACCCCGATCGGGGACATCGAGGTTCCGGAGCGCGTGCAGGGCAAGCTCACGAACGCCCCCGAGATCGTGCTGCTGGGCCTGCGCCCGGAGCACTTCGAGGACGCGAAGTTCGTGGACGAGACGAAGATCCCCCACGGGACCGTCTTCGACTCCGAGTTCACGCACACCGAGTGGCTGGGCAACCAGCAGTACGGCTACATCCACTACCAGCAGGATGCCGCCGTGCAGCACAAGCTCAACGAGCTGGCCCAAGAGCTGGACGCTGACGAGATGCCCGCCCAGGTGGTCGTCTCCCTGGACGCGTCCTCCCGCATCCGCGGTGGCTCCACGGCAAAGATCTGGCTGGACGGCCGCAAGATGCACGTGTTCAACCCGGAGACGGGCGAGAACCTCACGCGTGACGCGGAGGCCGGTGCGGAGCTGACCCGCGAGGCCAACGAGGAGCGCAAGGCGGAGATCGAGCGTTCGCGTCGGCACGTGGGCTCGGCGGGTTCCACCGAACGGTCCGACGGCGCGGTCACCGGCAACCACATGGACGGCAGCACCGCTGCTCGCTGAGCGTCCGGCACGGGCCGCGGCATATCGCGGCCCGCCGACCGTACGACGGCCGGTTCCCGAGAAGGGGACCGGCCGTCGTCGTACCCGGAGCCGCCCGGGCCCGCTCGGGCGCTTCGGTCCGCGGCCGGGCCGGAAGTCGGAGGGTGCGGGGCACGTCTCCGCCCGACCCCCGAAAGGAACCGAGCGTCGTTGTGGTCCAGGGCAGCGCTGGAGGCGCCACGGCCCGCGGTGGGACCCGAAGCCGGGGGGTCAGGGCCCCGCCTGGCCCCTGCGTGGGAACCGAGCGCCGTCGTACCCGGACGGCTCTGCTGCCGACTGGGGCGGGTGCATCAGGCGGGGCCCCGTGTGAAAGCCCACCAGGCGAACAGGGCGACCGCCGCGATCAGCGCGCACGACGTCGCGACGTAGCGCACACGCGGGTAGCGCACCCGCCATGCGACGAGCCGGGGCCAGTGCTCCGTGAGTTGCGCCGGCGTGGCCCGCTGGAAGTTGACGTGCTGGGCGCCGCTCGCCCGGGCCAGCTCGTCCAGGGTGCGCGCGTCCCAGACCGTCCCGTCCAGGAAGAGCGCCGAGCGCCCGGCCGGGGTGACGAACCAGAGGCAGGGTCGACCGCGGGACCCGCCGCTGCGCGGGCGCGCCGCGAGCAGCGTCCGGACCGTGACCACCTGGGCGATCCGCTCGCGGGGCACGGCCCGGAAACCGACCCAGCGGGAGAGCAGGACGTGGTGCGCGGTGAGCACCACGAGCGCGGGGCGCAGGTAGGCGTAGGCCGTCACGAGGCCCACGAGGGCGAGCAGGAGCAGCACGCCCATCGCGGGGCCGGCCGGGCGGCGGTACCCGATCACGAACACCGCGACGACCACGAGCAACAGCGGGGGAAGTGCCGCGCCGAGCCGGCGGCCGTACGACCCCATTCGGGGGTGGAACACGTGTTCCGGTGCCCCATACTTCGCCGGGATCTGTCGGATGGTTTCCGCCATGAGCCGCCCTCGTGCCTGCCGTCCTCGGGGATCACACCGGAGTGGGCGATCGCGCCGTCCGGGGGCGGTGCCCCCCGGGCCGCCCGGTTCAGCCTAGCGGCCCGGCAGCGGACGGGTTACCGCCGGGACACGCGGGGCCCGCTCCCCGGGACGTCCACTAACGTGGGGACTCATGGAACGCAGTGAACGCATCGTCAGGGCCGTGGGGGCATGGTTCGTCCTGATTCTGCTGGCGCTCGCAGGTGCGGCTGTGACCATTGCGCTCGTGAACAAGTACGCGTACGGGCCTGAGACGGACGTGCGCGATTACTTCCAGGCCCTCCAGGCCGGCGACGGCGGCAAGGCCCTGGGGTTGCTCAACGCCCAGGTCCCGGACTCCAACGCGGCCCTGTTGGACGGCGAACCCCTGGCCGAGGCAAGCAAGGGACTCGAGAACGTATCCGTGCGCACCGTCGCGTTGTCCGGGGACCGGGCGGTGGTGCGGGCGAGCTACACGCTGAACGGTCATGAGGCGTCCTCCGAGTTCACGCTCCACCCCGCGGAGACGCAATGGGGGTTCTTCACGGTGTGGGACTTCGATCCCTCCACACTGCCCACCATGAACGTGGCCATGCCGGGTTCCACCGCGGTGGACATCAACGGCGCGTCCGTGGCGCTCCCCGGGTCCTCCCGTGAGTTCGCGGTCTTCTACCCCGGGATCTACACGGGCTCCTACACCTCCCCCATGGTGCGCGCCGAGCCGCAGGAGGCGGCCGTGAGCGACGCCCGGGAGAACACCACCATGAAGCTCAAGGCCGAGCCGTCCGAACGCCTCACTCACCAGGTGGACAAACAGATCCACGTGCACCTGGACGAGTGTGCCGCGCAGGACAGCCTCTACCCCGCGGGATGCCCGTTCTCCTACCAGTTCGACGGACGCATCCAGGGCCGCGTCTCCTGGAGCATCAAGGATTACCCCACGCCCTACGTCTCCCTGGACGACGCCGCCGCGGGCCGCTGGCACGTGTCCGACAGCCGGGGGATCGCGCGCATCGAGTTCACCGCGGTGGACCTCTATGACGGCACCACATCCCAGGTCACCGATGAGGTCCCGTTCCTGCTGAGCGCGGACGTGAGGGTCACCGGGGACGAGGTGACCCTCACGCCGCGCTGACGGGCGGGCGCCGCGCTGACGGGTGTGCCCGGGGTGCATGTGCGCCCGGGGCGGGGCGTGGGAGAAGGGTGGGCCGTGGTGCCCGTGGGCCCCGCTCAGTCCGTTCCGCGCAGGTCCAGCGTGAGTCCTGCCGGGGCCTGCGGGTCCACCGTGAACGGGATCCCCCAGTCCTGCTGGTACAGGTGGCACGCCGCGTGCTCCGGGATCTCCCCGTCCGGGGAGCCGTCGCACGCCGCCGCGCGGGCCGTGATGTGCAGGACCCCCTCCGTGACACCGTCCGCGATCCGCAGGGAGCGGGTCAGCCCCTGGGCCGTCCCGTCACCCTGCACGAGTGCATCCTCCGGGGACGAGGACACCTTCAGCTGCGTGGGATCACCCCACCGGGTGTCGAGCTTCTGACCCGTGGGGGCCGAGAACCGCACCGTGAGCTCGAGCTCCCCGGGGGCCACCGGCGTGCGCTTACGCTGCATGCTGGCCGCACCCTCGTCCACGGTCTGGGCCTGCTTGGGCACCGCCACCCGCACGAGGCGGTGGGCATTGGTCTCCACGACCACCAGGACGGGCTCGTCGTGGCTCGTGTCGAGCAGGACGTCGGAGGGTTCAGCGAGTCCGCGGGTCAGCGTGGAGACCTCACCGGTTGCGGGGTCGAACCGGCGCACCGCACCGTTGTAGGTGTCCGCCACGGCCACGGATCCGTCCGGGAGCACGCACACCCCCAGGCAGTGCTGGAACCGTGCCTGATCGGCCGGCCCGTCCCGGAACCCGAAGTCGAACAGTCCGAGTCCCACGGCGGATTCCACCGATGTGGACCCGTCCTCGCCGAAGCGCACACGGCGCAGCGCGGAGGACTCGGAGTCCGCGACCCACACGGCCCCGTGGGCGTCCTGAGCCAGGCCGGAGGGCTGGGCGAACCAGCTCTCGGGCGCGGAACCGTCGCGCAGTCCCTCGTCCCCGGTCCCGGCCAGCACGGCGAGCGCCCCGGTGCGCGGGTCGAACGAGAACAGTTGGTGCGTCCCGGCCATCGCGACCACCAGGGTGTCCGCGGCGTCGGACCACGTCACGTCCCACGGGGAGGACAGCGCCACGGACGTGGCCGAGGCGTCGTGCGGGATCTCGTTGGGGTCCACGCCGCGCGCGCGGGCGTCGTCGAGCAGGCGCTGGACGCCGTTGCCCGCCAGAGTGCGCACCGCGCCGGTGCCCAGTTCCACGCCGCGCAGCCGGTGGTTGACGGTGTCCGCGACCACGAGGTCGTAGCCGACGTCGGCACGCACGCGTTCGGGGAGCACCGCGATGCCCTGGGGTTCGTTGAACCGCGCGGCGTCCCGGGGGCCGTCCGCCCAGCCCTTGGTGCCGGAACCGATGGCTCGACGAACCGTGGTGAGGTCCTCCTCGAGATGGACCAGGCGGTGGTGACCGGTGTCGCTGACCATGAAGGAACCGTCCGGAAGGGCCACGACCTTGCCGGGGAAGCGCAGGTCCCCCTCGGGCTGCGGGCGCGGGACGTAGGGGCCGTCCCCGCGGTGCAGGGTGCCCTTGGCGTCGTGCTCGGCCACGAGTTCGGACACGAGGGATTCCAGCCCCTGGACGTGGCCCTCACCCGAGAGGTGCGCCACGATGTACCCCTCGGGGTCCACGACCACCAGGGTGGGCCACGCGCGCGCCGTGTAGGCGTCCCACGTGCTCAACCGGGGGTCGTCGAGCACCGGGTGGGTGATCTCGTAGCGGTCCACCGCCGCGGCCAGTGCATCCGGGTCCGCCTCGTGCTCGAACTTGGGGGAATGCACGCCCACGGTCACGAGCACGTCCGCGTACTTCTCCTCGAGGGGGCGCAGCTCGTCCAGCACGTGCAGGCAGTTGATGCAGCAGAAGGACCAGAAGTCCAGGATCACGATCTTGCCCCGTAGCGCCTGCAGGTCCAGTCGCTCACCGCCGGTGTTCAGCCAGGCTCTGCCCTCAAGTTCCGAGGCGCGGACGGGTGTGTTCATGCGTGCGGAGGTCACGGTGTCTGGGTCCTTCCACCGGGGGTCAAGGGTTTCTTCCTGGGACAACGTTATCCGCGGGGCAGAGCTTCCCGTGCGTTACGTGACGCTCCCGCACACCCCGCGGACCCGTCCGCCAACCGCCCGGCCTCGCCGGCGCCCGTCCCGGCGGACGTCAACGACGCCGCTCGTCCCGCTCCGCGAGCTCGGCCATCATCTCGTTGTAGGCGCGCAGTTCGGCGTCGTCCGTGCGATCGGCCTGCCGGTCCACCCGGCGGTTCTCCTTGGCGCCCTCCATGGCCCACAGCACGGCCACGATGACGGCGAGCAGGAACGTGGGGAACTCGCCGATCCCCCACATGAGCATGCCGCCGAGCTGCTGGTCGTCCAGGGCGCTGGGACCCCACGGGCGGCCCATGTTGCCGAACCACGAGGCCTGCAGCACCGTGGTCAGGCTCATGATGCTGATGCCAATGAACGCGTGCGCGGCCATGGTCGCGAGCAGCAGCACGAGACGCATGGGGTAGCTGGGCCGGCGCGGGATGGGGTCGATGCCGATCAGCACGAGCGCGAACATGTACCCCGTGAACAGGAAGTGCACCATCATGAACTCGTGGCCCACGTGGTAGCGCAGCGTGAAGCGGAACAGGTCCGTGAAGTAGAACAGCACGATCGAGAACGCAAAGTTCGCGGCCGCGAAGATCGGGTGCGTCACGATCCTGCCCCACGTGGAGTGCACGAGACGCAGGATCCACTCACGCGGACCGCGGGTACCGTCCCCTCGTGGTTCGAGGGCCTTGAGCACCACGGTGACGGGTGCGCCCGAGACCAAGAACAACGGCACGATCATGGTCAGGCTCATGTGTTCGACCATGTGGGCGGAGAACAGCACGCGGGCGTAGACCGCCACCCCGCCGCTCGTCGCGTAGAGCAGTGCAGCCAGCCCGCTGAACCAGGACACGGTGCGCAGCACGGACCACGAGTCCCCGCGGCGCCACACCTTGATCGCGGCCCACAGGTACACCACGGCCATGAACACGACTACGGCCACCCAGAACCAGTCCAGGCGCCACGTGGTGAACCAGCGGGCGAACGTGGGCTCCGGGGGCAGTTCGTACCACGTGAGGATCCGCGCCGGGGAGGCGTCCGGTGCAAGCTCCTCCGGGACGGGCGGGGCGGTGCGGCTCAGGGCCGTGGCGATGCCCATGAGTAGCCCCATGAGCACGACTTCTACCACGAGCACGCGCCACATGGTGGCCGCGCGGGACCGGGAGCCGTCCGCGACCCCGGGGATCAGCCACTGCCGGTGCGCGAAACCCGCCAGCGCCAACAACAGGGTCAGCACAAGTTTGGTGAGCGCCAGGATCCCGTAGGAGGACGTCAGTTGCTCCCACGTTCCGATACGCACCGCGGCATTGATGATCCCGGAGAGCAACACCAGCAGGTAGCAACCCAGAGCCACCACGGAGTAGCGCCGCAGTACGACCGCGAGCAGGGGATCGGTGTGGCGGGAGCCCCCGCGGCCGCTGACCGTGAACTCACGGGACAGCAACGGCCCCACCCAGATCAGCACCAGCAGCCCGCCGACCCACAGGCACACTCCCAGCAGGTGCAGCCCCAGGGAGTTCACCGCACCCATGTGGTCCGCACCCCCCGCGGCGTGACCGTTGAGTGCCAGCGCCACGATCGCCACGAAGGACAGCGCGAGGGTGCAGAACAGTCCCAGCAGCGCCCGCACGCCGAAAACCAGGGTCGTGACCACGGCGGCCACCATCACGATCACCGATTGGGACTGGCCCGTGGAGATCCCGGTCATGTAGTGCAGCAACTGTTGGGTGTAGTTGCCCCCCGTGCCGATACCGGATCCGGAGACGTCCGAGTACGTGAAGATCAGCACGGCCACGGCCGCCACGGTCCACACCACGGCCGCCGCCTCGACGAGCTGCATGACGCTGCGGAAGACCGGGTGTTCCGGTTCGCCCGCCTGGTCCCTGCTGTTGCGCGGTGGCCGTTTCCGGGAGCGGTCTGCGAAACGGGGCACCACGCCGATCGCCAGCAGCAACCCGCCCATCACCACCGTCATCGCGATGTTGTGGACGGTCTCCACCACGGGCAGCCCCCAGCGCACGAGCGTTCCCGGGTCCGCGACCTGCCGGGGGGCCGCCGCTCCCCCGTAGACCAGGGCCGCGGTCATCCCGATCATGGCCGCGACGAGCACGACCGTGATGGTCCACGGGCTCACACTCACCGCTCCCGCGGGAGCGGTCCCGCCGTTCGGTGAACTCGCGCCGTTCGACGAGCTCGCGCCCTTCGATGAGCCGGCGCCGAGCGGGCGCCCGACATCCGGCGCGCTATCGCGCTCACGGCCGGGAGCGACGTCGCCCCGCGATCCGTCCCGGCGCGGGCCGGTGTCCCTGGTGCGTGCGCTGGTACTCATCGTGGCATTCCTCCGGCCCGTTGATTCTCTCGTTGTGCTGCTCCGCGCACGCGGGTCACGTGAACAACGTGTCCCCGATGAACCCACCCACTTCGCAGCCCGGCGGGATAGCGAACACGGCGGATCCGATGGGCACGGTCCACGTGTTCAGCATGTCCAACTGCGCCAGCCGCCGCTGGATGGGCACGAACTGTTTCACGGGGTCCGACTGGTAGGACGCGAAGATCAGCCCCGTGTTGGACACCCCGCCCCGGACGTCCCCGGAGCGGCTGTGCCCGGACGCATCACTCACCGCCAGATCGTAGTTGTACACCCTGCGGAAGATCTTCTCGTCCGGGTTGTCGCTGCGCGAACGCCGCATATGACTGTAGGACGAGATGACCGGGAATCCCAGGGAACCCTTGGCCTCGAAGTCCGGTTCGTCGTGCTCGGCGGCGCCCGTCAACGGTGCGCCGTTCGACAACCGGCGCCCCACCGAGTCCTCGCGCGCGGGGGTGTCGGCCTCGTCCCACGTGTCCAGGTTCATGTGGATCCGCCGGATCACCACGGATGTCCCGTTCTCGATCCACGGGGTGAACCCGCCCTGACCGTAGACGACCTTCTCGTGATCAGCCTCCCCCGGGTATGGGTTCACGGTGCCGTCCACCTGACCGAAGAGGTTGCGCGTGGTCTGACCGTCCGGGGTGGCGCCCACGGTGTTGCGGAACCCGTCCTGCACCCAGCGCACGGTCGCGAAGGACCGGGCGTCCTTGAGCAGCACCCGCTGGGCGTGGGCCAGGGTCAGCTTGTCGTCGCAGCACAGCTGCAGCAACAGGTCCCCCTGATTCCACCGGTCCTGCAGTTTGTCGATCGTGAAAGCGGGCAAGGGCTTGAGCCATTGCGGGGCCCGGCCGGCGTCGATCACGGCCATGGCCCGCGGCCCGAAACCCACCGTGACGGTCAGCCGCGAGGGGTTCTGGGCGAGCCAGGGTTCCTGGTCGTTGACGGGGGCGGTGCCCTGCGTGAGGGCCGCGGCGTCGTCCGTGAGCACGCGCAGCAACCGCCGAAGTGCGTCCCGGTCCACCTCCCGGTGCAGGTCCAGGGCGATGAACACGCAGAACGCCTGCGGCAGCGTGGCCACGCCCGCCTGTCGTGGGCCGTGGAAGGCCTCGGTCCGC
Organism: Kocuria sp. PD6; assembly: GCF_031844145.1. Taxonomy (NCBI): domain Bacteria; kingdom Bacillati; phylum Actinomycetota; class Actinomycetes; order Micrococcales; family Micrococcaceae; genus Kocuria; species Kocuria sp. PD6. The sequence goes on along the minus strand of NZ_JAUZUS010000005.1, from coordinate 159,574 downwards.
AGCCCGGGCCGTTGGCTGTCCTGTCCCGCCGCCGCGAGCCGGGGGTCCACGGCGCCGAGGGCCGCAGCGGAAACCGCCCCCAGTCCCGTGGCGCCGGCGCCGGCGACCGCGCCCGTGAGCAACGATCGCCGGCTCCACCCCGAAGCGGAAGGGCCCCGATCAGTGGTCATGACACGTGGGCAGTGCGCTCGAGGATGGGCTCGTGCTCATGCCCTCGTGCGACCCGTGGTCGTGGGCGGCATCCGACGACGAGTGTCCGTCCCCCGAGCCGTGCTCGCCTCCGTGGCCCGCGTGCTCGTCCTCGCCGGGCGCGTACCGCTCCTTCGCGCCCGTGAAGTCGCGCACCGGGACGGTGACGTCCCGGGTCCCGCTGTCGGTGCGCAGCTGCAGTGTGAGGTCACTACCGGCCTTGAGCGAGCACGTGAGCCCCATGAGCATGATGTGATTGCCGCCCGGCTTCAGGTCCAGGCTCTCCCCCGGTACGAGGGTGAAGCCACCCTCCTTCTGCCGCATTTGCGTGGCGCCGGAGCCGCCGTCCGCCACGGTCTCGTGCAGCTCGACCGAGCGCGCGACGCCGTCCGCGCCCGCCCCGGTGAACGTGACCTCCTGCCCGGAGGTGTTCGTGAGCTTGCCGAACACGGCGGTCATCCCGGAGTCAGCCGCCTTGGCCCAGCCGTCGCTCAGTTCCAGGGGCGCGGCGGCGGTGCTGTGCGTCGCGGAGTCCGTCCCCGCGGGCGACGACGCCGCCTCCCCACCCTGCGCTGAGCACCCGCTCAGCGTAGCCAGGCCGAGGCCCACGACGGCCACAGCTGCCAGCGCACGGCGCGGGGCGGGAACGGACGTGGTGTTCAGGTTGTAGTTCATATGTGAGTCCTTAGGAGTGAATCGTGCTCCGGCTCGCCCGTCCGCTGCGCGTGTCGTCGGACGCGGCGTCGAGTGACGCGGCACTGTGCCTACTCGACACCGGGACCATGCCCGCTCGACAGACGGGCTGTGCCCACTTGATGCCCGAGCCACGGGCCGCTCCCTGAGTACCGGGGTGCCAGAGCAGCCGGTGTCGTACGAACGGTGCTCGTCCGAGCGGCAGCGCGGTCACGTCCGTCGATCACATCGAGCCGGTATCGAGTCAACGGTGGGCCGAGTCAGTGACGGGCCGCATCAGCGGCGCGCCGGAACGCGTGAGCGCGGCGGCGGGAGCCTGACGGGAAAAGGATGATCCGGGCGGGCCGCCCGGGTCAGGGAATCAGCGCTGCTTGGGGCGGGTGGCGAAGGCCAGGATCACCAGCAGCAGGACCAGCGCGATGGCGCCACCGGCCACGGGCAGTACCCAACTCGGGATGCCCGTGCCGCTCACGTCCTCCTGGGACCCGTTCCCGTCCTGGGCCGCGCCCTGGGAGGCGCCCGCAGAGGCCGCGGAGGCCGGGGACGCAGCGGTCGCGGCGCCGTCGCCCACGGTGTACGTGAACGTGCCCTCGATGGGGTGCCCGTCCTGGGAGACCACGCGCCACGTGACCGTGTAGGTCTCGTCCTCGCCCCCGCCCTCGCGCAGCGGCTGGGACACCGTGGTGTTCTGCGCGGCCAGCGTGCCGCGCGTCATGTCCGTGCCGTGGGAGTCGGTGACCCGGACCTCGCTGCCGATGTCCTGGATGTTCCCGGAGAACGTCAGTTCGAGCGCCGTGGGGGCCTTCTCGAGCTTCGCGCCGGCCTGCGGGTTGGTCCGCACAAGTTCGTCGTGGGCGCTCGCGGGCCCCGCCGTGGTGACGACCAGCGCGAGGGCCAGCAGCGCGGCGAACAGGGCCGCGAGCGACGTCACCGAACGTTGCGAAAGGCGGGCGTGCGGCGCGGCCGACGACGCCGCGGTGTCACCCGTCCGCGCCGGGGTCCGCAGAGTGCGCCGTGGCTGAGGTGGTGTTGAGTACGAAGGGTTCATGGGTGTTCTCTCCTGCGCCCTGGGGCGTGGGGGCCGCGAGGTGGGCTGCCGATGGATGCGATGGATGCTCGGGGCGGCATCGGATCCAGGGGTGTTCCCGCCGATGCCTAGGCGAAGGCGGGCGGTCCGCGGTATCCGCAGACGGAGGAGAGCAGGAGCTGATCGGCCAGTGCGCGCGGCGAGGCCCAGGAGGTCCGCCGCGGGACGGCCGTGGTGACCGGGCGCAGGGCCAGGACAAGGATGCGCAGCACGCGCAGGGACACGGCGTCCAGCAGGCGGAACGCCGCGGTCTCGCCGTGGCGCAGCAGAGCGTAGGTGGCCACGGCCGCCACGGCGTGGGCGGCGAGCATGCCGCACCCGTGATGCGCCGCGGGCAACACCGAGATCACCACGGCGGGACCGTCCGCCGTGGGGGTCGCGTGGTGGTGGGTGTAGTCGATCGCGTGGACCATCCCGCCGGACTGGGCGTACAGGGTGTGCAGCAGCGCCTGACTCAGCAGGACGCTACCGGCCACGCTCCAGCGTGAGAGCACCCGTCCCGCCAGCAGCATGCACAGCGGGGCCGCCAGACACATGGACAGCGCGATGATCAGCGGGGAGGGCCAGGTCCCGTCCACCGCGGCGTGCGAACCGGCCGCGAGTGTGGTGGCCACGAAGGCGGCCGCCCAGCCCCGGGCAAGTCGGCGCGCGCGAGGGGACACCGAACACCTCCGGGACTCACGGGGAAAGGATGGGATTCCATTATGCGCCACCGCGCGGGGAACCACGAACCCGGCGGCCCCGCGGAAGGGGTGGGGTGGCGCACATGTCGAAGGGACCGTTCACGGAGTGAGTGAACGGTCCCTTCGAGCACCGGGTCCTGGGACCCGCTGGTCTTACCTCACTTGGAGGAAACAGCAGCCTTCAGCTTGGAGCCCGCGGTGAGCTTGACACCGTGGCCAGCCGGGATCTGGATGGCCTCGCCGGTTTGCGGGTTGCGACCCTGACGTGCGGCGCGGTCGGTGCGCTCCACGGAGAGCCAGCCGGGGATGGTGATCTTCTCGCCCTTGGAAACGGAGCTCTCGAAAACCTGGAACAGGGAGTCGAGAACGCCGTTGACGGCGGCCTGGGTGCTACCGGACTTCTCGGCAACCTCTGCGACGAGTTCGCTGCGGTTCATAGCCATGTGCTTGTCCTCCTGGACTGGGTTGGCATTCGCTGGGGAAGGGGCGACCGGGGGTCGGGTCCTTCCGGTGCAGAAATTACCAGCTGGACTTGTAGATACCGGGCAATTCGCCGCGGTGAGCCATGTCGCGGAAGCGCACGCGGGAGATCCCGAAGCGCTGGAAGGTGCCGCGGGGGCGACCGTCGATCTGGTCGCGGTTGCGCACGCGCACGGGGGAAGCGTCACGGGGGAGCTTCTGCAGACCCAGGCGGGCCTCCTCGCGAGCCTCGGGGGACGCGTTCTCGTCCACGAGGGTCTTCTTCAGTTCAGCGCGCTTGGCGGCATAACGCTCGACGACGACCTTGCGCTGCTCGTTCTTGGCGATCTTTGACTTCTTGGCCATGTCTCAGCGCTCCTCGCGGAAATCGACGTGCTTGCGGACCACCGGGTCGTACTTCTTCATGACGAGGCGATCGGGGTTGTTGCGGCGGTTCTTACGGGTGACGTAGGTGAACCCGGTACCGGCCGTGGACTTGAGCTTGATGATGGGACGTACGTCCTTGTCCTTGGCCATCTCAGATCTTCTCCCCACGTGCGATGAGTTCGTTGACCACGGCGTCGATGCCGCGCGCATCGATGACCTTGATGCCCTTGGCGCTCAGGTTGAGCGTGACGTTGCGACGCAACGAGGGCACCCAGTAACGCTTCTTCTGGATGTTCGGGTTCCACCGACGCTTGGTGCGGCGGTGCGAGTGCGAGATGCTGTGGCCAAAGCCCGGCTGGGCCCCGGTCACCTGGCAGTGCGCTGCCATAGTGTTCTCCTCCAATGTCCAATGTCGACGAAATGACGGCACGCATGGTCGCCGCCGAGCGGTTTTCCGCCGGCAGCCATAGCCAAGAGTGGTCCGTCACCTCAAGAAAATGCCACCGTTCGCGCGCCGGGCGTGATGGGTTTACCCCGCGGCAGTACCGGTCAGGGCACTCGCTACGACGAAGACGGTGAAGATCAAGGCGCCGGTAGATGGACTCCACCACACGACAGCCTTAGATTCTAGGCTTCTACGGACTCGCTCGCAAATCCGAAGGCGGAAGCGGTGCGATTGCGCGCCCCTCGATCCTAGCCGCTGGTTCGCAACGGACCAACTCGTCCGCCCCGCCGTGACGGGCTCCACGAACGGCGCACCCAGGGGAGAATCCCTCCGGGAAGAGCCCCCGGAAAAGCCGCCGAAGAACACAACGGGAAACACGCGAGGGTGGCGGTCCGTCCATGACCCGGTCCGCCACCCCGACACGTTTTCTTCGGCCCCATCCCCTCACCCAGGAGATTAGGTAAGGCAATTCTTACCTAATCCCTCCGGCGGGGCAACCCCCTGACAGGATCGCGCCGGAGCGAGTGCTCAGAACTCGCCCGTGAACGGGTCCGCCACGTCCCAGTGTTCGGGCTGTTCCGGCGCCTTGGTCTTGGGATCCCGGCGATGCGTACCCAGCGCGCCGTTGACCACGTCCACGAGCGAATTGACCCGCTCGGACCCCGGGAGGGATTCGAGCATCACGGGCCGGCCATCCGAGTCCGCGAGCGGGACCCGCCAATTCGGGTACTCGTCGCTCGTGCCGGGCTGGTTCTGGATCCGCTTCTCCCCGACCGCGTCCACGAGGGAGACGTTGATCAACACGGACGGTGCGTCGCACAGGTAGCGGTGGATCGCCTCGATCCTGGCCTGCTCCCCCGGGTCCTCATCCGGGGGCAGATAGCCGGCATCCGCGACCGCGGTGAAGAAAGTGTCCAGCTGACGGCGTGCCTCCTCCCGTTCCTCCTCCGGCGAGCGCGCGAGCAGTCCCAGGTCCTCGCGCAGTTGCAGCTGCACGCCCTCGAGGTAGCCCGCCGTGGGCGGGAGGTCGTGGGTGTTCACGGAGGCCATGCACAGTTCGCGGTAGCGGGAGGGGTCCAGGGGGACGTCCCCGTCCATCTCGAACCACATGATGGAGGTTCCCAGCACGCCCTTGCGCTCCAGGAACTCGCGCACATTGTCCTCCACGGTGCCGAGGTCCTCACCCACGACCACCACGCCGGCGAGCTCGGCCTCGAGGGCCAGGATGCCCACCATGGCCTCGTGGTCGTAGTACACGTAGGTCCCGTCCGAGGCCTGGTTGCCATCGGGGATCCACCACAACCGGAAAAGTCCCGCCACGTGGTCGATCCGCACACCCCCGCCGTGACGGAAGATGTTGCCGAGCATCTGCCGCCACGGCCGGTACCCCGCCTCGGCGAGCTTGCGGGGATCCCACGGCGGCTGACTCCAGTCCTGGCCCAGCTGGTTGTACATGTCCGCGGGGGCGCCCACGCTCACCCCGGGGGCCAGGACGTCCTGCAACGCCCAAGCGTCCGCGCCCTGCTTGTGCACCCCCACCGCGAGATCGTGCACCACACCGATGTCCATCCCGGCCCGGTACGCGGCACGCTGCGCGGCCTCGAGCTGCTCGTCGAGCAACCACTGCAACCACACATGGAAACTGATCCGGTGGCGCAACCGGGTACGCGCCTCCTGGGCGTACGGCGCCTCCGGGGAACTCGCCTCGTCCCGCCACAGGGGTGAGTCTTCCCCGAGTTCCTCCCGCAGGGCGCACCACAGCGCGAAGTCCTGCAGGGGTTGCCCGGCATGCGCCACGAACGCCTCGAGCTGTTGCTGGCGGTAGGGCGAACGGCGCACGGTGAACAGCAGTTCGAGACTCTTCAGCTTCGCGGCGTAGGCGGAATCGCGGTCGATCGTGCTGGGGTCCAGCACGGCCTTGCGTTGCACCGCGGCGAGTTGGGCCACGACCTCACGGTCCCCGGGACGCAGGTACGGGAACTCCGCGACGTCACTGATCCGCAGGTACAGCGGGTTGAAGAAGCGTCGGCTCGAGGGCAGGTACGGGGAGGGCTCCACGGGAGGCGTGGGTTCCGCGGCATGCAGGGGGTTGATGAGCACGTAGTCCGCGCCCTGCACACCGCTGATGGCGGCCAGGGACGCGAGGTCCGAGAGGTCCCCCACGCCCCACGAGCGGGAGGACATCACCGAGTACAGCTGGGCCATGTAGCCCCACCGGCGGCGCCCGCGCAGCCGGTCCGTGGTGCTGAGGCGCTGCGGGGTCACCGCCACGTCGATGCTATTGCGCTGCCCCGAGCCCGTCCGGGCCTCGAGACGGTACCAGCCCAGCGGGAGGTCTCGGGGCAGTTCGTAGGGCACGCGCTCGCGGACCGTGTCATCGACCTCGCGGGTCTCGGGAGCCACGTCGGGCGCCGGGTGCAGCTCGCGCACCGCGTCCGGATCGTTCTCGGGCCACAACCGCACCCGCACGGTGTCCCCCTGCGTGGTGGCCACGGGCACGATGGCCTCACACTGCTCCTCCGCGATCACCACGGGCGGCAGCAGCTCGCGCCACGGCGCCAGCTCGCGGTCGCGCAGACTGCGCCGCGCGGCGTCGTCGTCCGAGACGTCCGCGCCAAGTGCCGTGAGCACACGGCGCAGCGTCCGCTCCGGCACGGTCTCGACTCCCCCGTCGAAGCCCCGGTACTCGGTGGCCACCCCGTACTCGGTGGCCAAGCGCTGCACAGTCGTTTTCCCTGAAGTTCCTGCGTTCTCCGCCATGCCCCCACTCTAGCCAGCGGGGACGGGTCCCCTCGGTCGACGACGACGCCGCTGCCCACCGGGATCACGCCCGGAGCGCCGCGCGGACACGCCGGACGCGTCGGGGACACGTGGTTGACTGGAGGGTATGGATACCACCCTGCCCGGCCCGGGCCCGCACTGGCGCCCGCGCGCCGTCGTCTTCGACTGCGACGGCGTGCTCATGGACACCGAGAGCGCGTGGGCGCGTGTGCAGGCCCAGGTCGCCGAATCGTTCGGCGTGACGCTCGACGAGCGCGCAGGCACGTCCCTCATGGGGCTGTCCGCCGCGGACGTGGCCCGGGACATCTCGCGGCGCGCGGCAACCGTGGCCGAGCAGCGGGACGAGCCCGCTCCCGGGTTCGACGCCGTGTACGAGCGGCTCGTGCGCACCGAGGAGGACGTGGTCGGTGAAGTCCTGGAACCGTTACCGGGCGCGATCGAGACCGTGCGGGCGTGCGCCCAGCGGGTCCCGGTAGCCGTGGCGAGCAACTCCACCCGCGGGATCCTGGATCGGAAGATGCACGCGATCGGCCTCGCGGACGTCGTCGTGACGTGGGTCAGCGCGCAGGACGTACCCCGCGGCAAACCCGCCCCGGACATCTACGAGGAGGCCGCGCGGCGCCTGGGAGTGGAGCCCGCGGACGCGCTCGCGGTCGAGGACTCCCCCGCGGGCACCGCAGCCGCGGTCGCCGCGGGACTGTGGGTGCTGGGAGTGCCCCACGGCCACGACGAACCCATCACGTCCCACTTCCGGGCGGAGTCGCTGGCCGACCCCGCGGTCGGGGACATGCTGCGGGTGTGGGGACTGCCGCTGTAGGTGCGGGGAGTCCGCAGCTGGGCCCGCTGGACGGACCCCGCGGCGGATCAGCTGTTCCAGAGGCCGTAGGTCTCCGCGAGTTCCGAGACCTTCTTGGCGCGCGCGAGGCGCGGGAGGTAGGAACCGTCCGCACCGGCGTGACCGGACTCGGCCTGCTCGATCATCTCACGGGCCCAGCGGATCTCCTGATCGCTCGGGGCCAACGCGTGATTGATGCCGTCCGTCTGGTCCGGGTTCAGGCACAGCTTGCCCGTCATGCCCATGGACTGCGTGACCTTGCACGCGGCCTCGAGCTCCGCCCCGGACACCCCGTTGGTGGGGCCGTCGATGGGACCGGGCAGCTCACCCACCCGCGACGCCGTGACCAGGGTCGAGCGCGCGAACGCCAGGGCCATGGGGTCCCCCGAGGCGCCGGTGTCACGGCGGAAGTCGCCCACACCGAACGCGAGCCGGAACACGCCCGGGGCGCGCGCGATGTCGTACGCGTTCATGAGGCCCACGGCGGACTCGATCAGTGCGACCACAGGGATTCCCGCCTGGCTCATCATGGCGGTCTTGGTGATGTGGTCCGGGTGCTCGGTCTTGGCGAGCACGATGCCCCGCAGGTTGTCGACCTCATTCAGCGCAGCCAGGTCCTTCTCCCAGTGCGGGGTGGTGATGTCGTTGATCCGCACCCATGCGCTCACGCCCTGGTGCATGGCCTCCATCATGTCCTCACGGGCGCGGTCCTTGTCTTCCTCCGGCACCGCGTCCTCGATGTCCAGGATCACGGAGTCCGCTTCCGAGGCCAGCGCGGGCGCGAACAGCGACGTGTCCGCCGCGGACGTCAGCAACCACGAGCGGGAGAGTCGCGCGGGAAGTGCAGCGGCGCGTTGGTTACGGTACGGGGCCATGGGTCTCCTGGGGAAGTGGGTGGGATCGGTCTGGGGGCGTTCGGGGCGGCTCGTCGCACCCCGCGGGACGACGGCGTCAGGGCGCGATTCGTAACCGTGGGATCGGGGTGTCGTCCGGGACCGCGACGAGCGCCCATCGGGTGCGGTACGGCGGCGGTGCCGCGCGGGTGAAGTCACCCGACACGCGACATCAACCCTAGTACGAGGGGCCATCGAGCGCCGTCGGGCCGGGGCACAAAAGCCCCTGCCGGGGGTTTGTGGGGATCCCACGAGGATGCGCGAACCACCCCGGCGTCGCACGATGAGAAGCGACCTCCGTACGGCATGGCGTACCCCCGGTGAGGGTGCTCAACACCACACGGGCGCACGCGGCACCGCGCGGCCCCCGGACGGGTCCTGCGCATCGTCGGGGGGCCGCGTGAGGTGATCAGGAGGCGAGCGGGGTGTGGTCCGGGTCCACTCGCTCGTCGTCCCGCACGGGACCCGATGCCGTGGCACCGGGGGCGAACGGGGAGCCGCCCAGCGACTCGCGACCGTGGGGGCTCGTCCAGTTCTCCAGGGACGGGCCGAGCGGCACGATGCCGGACGGGTTGATGTCCCGGTGCACGACGAAGTAGTGCTCCTTGATCTGCTGGAAGTCCACGGTGTCACCGAAGCCCGGGGTCTGGAACAGATCGCGCGCGTAACCCCACAGGTTGGGCATCTCCGTGAGCTTGTTCCGGGACGCCTTGAAGTGGCTCACGTACACCGGGTCGAAACGTGCGAGGGTGGTGAACAAGCGCACGTCCGCCTCGGTGATGTGATCGCCCATGAGGTAGCGCTGGCCGGAGAGCCGTTCCTCGACCCAGTCCATGGCCGCCCACAACCGCTCGTACGCAGACTCGTAGGCCTCCTGCGAGCCCGCGAAACCGCAGCGGTACACACCGTTGTTGATCTCGGTGTAGATGCGGTGCATCACCTCGCGCATCTCGGGCACGAGCTCCTCGGGCCACAGATCGGGGGCGCCCTCCCTGTGGAACTGCTTCCACTCGGTGCTGAAGTCCTCGGTGATCTGCGGGAAGTTGTTGGTCACCACCTGGCCCGTGGGGATGTCCACGATGGCCGGCACGGTGATCCCCCGGGGGTAGTCCGGGAAGCGCTTGAAGTAGTTCTCCTGCAGCCGCTCGGTGCCCAGCACGGGGTCGCGCCCGTCCGGGTCCAGGTCGAAACGCCACGAACGGGAATCGTGCGTGGGTCCGGGCAGGCCCACCGAGATGGCGTCCTCCAGGCCCAGCAGGCGGCGCACGATCAGCGTGCGGTTGGCCCACGGACACGCCCGCGCGGCCACCAACCGGTACCGACCGGCCTCCACGGGCCACGCCCGGGCGCCTTCGGCCAGTTCCGCGTGCTCCGGGTCCGCCACGATGCGGTCCTCGATGTAGGTGGTGTCGCGGTTGTACTCCTCGCCCTCGTGGACGTAGGCCCCGGCGGTGGAGTAGCGCCCGTCCTCGGCCTGTTCGATGTTCTGGGTCGTGGAATCCGACATGCTGTACCTTCCGTGAATATATTTTGATGATACGTCACCAATCCTTGAGTGGGGTAGCCCCGGGGTGCCCTGGACCGCGCGGAGGACTCGCGCGGAGGGCTACAGTGGCCCTGTCGAAACACCCCGCGTGAGCCCGTTGTCCCCTCACCCGAGAACTTGTCCATGACTTCTGCCCAACACCCACGGGACGAGCACGACCCGTCCGATTCCCCCTCCCAGGACGCACCGTCACGCGGCGGCGCGCGGTCACCCGTGCCCGCTCCCCGCGAACGCCCGACCTACGGCATCCGCACCACGGGTCCCGGGGACGCGCAGGGTCCCGGGGGCCCGCAGGGTTCCGCTGACCGGGACACCCAGTCTGCTTCGGGCGGAACGACGGCGCCCGGCTCGGCCGCCTCCCCCGGCTCCCCGACCGCGGCGCCGTCCACTGGGTCCCCGTCCGCCGCGACCCCGCGCCTGGCTGCGTCCCCGTCAGCGGGGGCCCGCGCGGCGTCGTCGCGTGCGGCGCGGCGCATGGGCCGCGGGCTGTCCTTCACCGTGGTCCTGCTGGGGCTGCTCGTCGGCCTCGGTCTGATCGCGCAGGGCGCGTGGCTCGGCTGGGTCATCGGGGCGGTCCTCACGGTCGCCGGGGTCGCGGGGTACGCGCTCGTGCAGACCCGGGCGCTGCCGATCTTCCGGGATCCCACGCAACCCGTGCGCCGTGCGTGGTCCAAGCTGTGGCTGATCCCTGCGGCCCTGCTGCTCCTGGGCCTCGGCTGCATCGCCACAGCCTTCGTAGTCCCCTCGTGGCTCGGGCCCTCCGTGCCCGCGGACCTGCTGGACGACTACATCCTGGCGTTCATCGTGGGTGGGATGACCATGATCGTGGGTGCCGGGCTCGGTTTCGGCCTCGTGGCCACGTCCCGGCTCACCCGGCCCGACGACGACGATTCGCCCCTTCGTCCCACGGACTACGCCGAGCGACTGCGTGACCGGGACCGGCGAGACGAAGGCAACTATTACGATTCGGACTGGATCAGACACGACCCCCGGGACTGACCCCCCCGTCCACCCGCCAGCCCCCGCCCCGCGCGGCGCACCACGAGGAAACACCCATGGACAGCACGACCGGCACCCGGCACACGCCGTGGCTCAGCGACACCGAGGACCGGGTGTGGCGCAGCTTCCTGACCCTGTCCCGCAGCATGGAGCGCGCGGTGGACCGGCAGCTGCAACGTGACAGCAAACTGTCCGGATCCGAGTACGAGGTCCTCGTCCCGCTGTCCGAGAGCGACTCGGGGGAACTGCCTTCGCGTGAATTGCTCCGGGAACTGGGCTGGGAACGCTCGCGGTTGTCCCACATGCTCTCCCGTATGGAACGGCGGGACATGATCTGCCGCTCCCCCAGCCCCACCGATGCCCGCGGGCTCGTGGTGGGGATCACCGAGCACGGACGCGAGGTCATCGCGCGCGCGGCCCCCGCCCACCTGGACATGGTGCGTGCCGCGTTCATGGACCGGCTCAGCGAGGAGGAACAGACGGCCCTGGTGAGCATCGCGGACAAGGTGTTGCCGCGCTTGCGGTCCATGGATCTCGCCTGACGGGCCTTCGAGCCGTGGTCCTCGCGGTGGACCCCCGGGGATTGCCGCAGCCGACGGGTCCCGCGGGTTTTCAGGAAAAAGGCCCGTTAACAGGGGACGGGTCCTGCCACTTGGGGGATCGGCAGGACCCGTCGGACATCCCGAATCTGGGGGGAGATCGGGACGCCGGCCAGCCGGGGGATCATCCGGGCGCGTATTTGGGGGGATGCGCCCGGGCCACTTCGGCCGACAACATGATTTTATGCAGCAACTACATTGATACGCAAGTAAAGCTACTGATGATCCCGGAATCGACGAGGACCCCCGGAAATCCGGGGGTCCGCTGCATCACAAGTAGACTTATTTCGTTATATTCACATGCTTTGTATTGTCCCCCGGTCAGGTGTGATCGTCTACACCTGTTTCCCTCCGAGGTTCGGCACCCTTGACCGGTGCAACTGACCGCTGCAGTCGACCGTTGCAATGACCCATCCTCGGCTGGCGCAGCTGTCCGCTGCCGGTGACCCACCTCCAGCTGGCATCGCTGACCGGCGCCACCGGCGGGCACGCCAACGAAGGCACCCCACCGCCGTGCGCGAACACGGGGTCGGGGTGCGCCGTCGTAACGGGACCGACCGAAAGACTCAGCGGCTCTCGCCTTCCTTGGCGAGCACGTAGTCGTACTGAACCTCGTTGCCGGAGCCGTCTGTAGGAGGCCAGGACGTTGTTGACGCGTAACGGTGTCGCGGATGCTGGCGGGCGACCGTCGTGTGCGCTGTGGGGTCGGTGGTAGTTGTAGTGCAGGTTCCAGGTGAGCAGCCCGTCTCGGCGTTGCTGTTCTGAGGACCAGGCTCGGGCGTAAAGGAAATCCTCGGCGAGGATGCGGTTGTAGCGTTCGATCTTGCCGTTGTGCCGCGGCGTGTAGGGCGTGATGCGCTGATGTCGGCTGCCGCCGAGAGCGGCAGCGAAGGCCCGCGAGCGATAGCAGGCTCCGTTGTCGGTCACGATCCGTTCGATGGCGACGATGCCGTGGGCGGCGAACCAGTCGCGGGCTCTGGCCAGGAACTCAACTGCGGTGATTCCCTTCTCATCGTGGAGGGCTTCCGTGTAAGCCAGTCGCGAGTAGCCGTCGATCGCGGAATGCAGGTAGACGTATCCAGCCCGCGATCCGCGCCGCTTCGCGCGGTCGACCGCTTTGGCTTGGGGGGCTACCCTTGCTGTAAATGCGCCAGCCGCCACCGTCCGGGATTCGGCCGACCTTCTTCACGTCGATGTGGACCATGTGACCGGGTCGCTCGGCAATGATGCGCTGCGGTTCGCGGTTCGTCTCGCCGGCCGGGTCGATGAACCGCCGGTGGCTCAATCCGAGATGCCCCAGCAATCGAGTCACGGTCCTGCGGCTGAGGCAGACCCCTTCCCGCTCAAGTTCAAAAGCGATGCGAGATGCCGACCATTTGTGCTCGCGGCGCAACCACTCGACCCGCCGGACGACCGCACCCGACGTGGCGGTCGGCTGCCGCAATGGCGTCGAGGAGCGGTCGAGCAGACCCTCGTCGCCGAAGGCTCGGTGCCGATTGACCCATTTCGAGGCCGTGGCACGAGATAGGCCCATCTCGGCCGCGACGTGTGAAATCGGCCGCGTCTGGCAGCGCTCAATCAGTCGGCGGCGGCCCTACAAGGTGAGCGGACTGTTCCGGTGAAACATCATCCACCCGTCATTCGAGGTTGGCCCGGCCCCAGATCCGCATTGCCTCGCGAATGATTTCGGCGTTGCTCTCACCGCCGTAGGTTGCGGCGAACCGAGGATCGGCCACGTACAACTCGGAGAGCCCGGTGTAGGCCTCACGGTCGGGTTCTCTACCTCCCCAGTACGCCGTAACCCACCGATGGTGGTCCGCGACCAAGCCTTGGAAGCGGGAACTATTCGGGTTCTCGCCATCCTCGGCCGCAGCCCGCAACGCCGCGTTGACGTCGCGGCTTTTCTTATCGTCGTTTTCTCGTTGTTCGTCGGTCATGCCGGTACGGCGCATAGCGCTGCGCTCCCAGGCCGCATCACCCCAGCGGGCGCGCACTTCGGTCTCGTACTGACTCTGGTCGACGCCTGTGAAGACTTCCTCGATGGACATGGACTGGCCCTTCTTCACCGTCTCGAGCGTGTGTCGGACGATGGCGATCTGTTCGTTGGTTCTGTCTCGGCGTTCTTCCAGGAGCCCGAGATGCGTTTCGATGGCGTCAGCGAGAGAGGTTTTGTCATCGAGCGCGAGTTGGATGGTCGCGAGGGGGAGTTCGAGCGCGCGGAGCGACAGGATTCGGTAGAGCCGTGAGATCTCGGCGTCACCATAGAAGCGGTATCCGTTGCTCGCGACCCGCGAGGGAAGGAGCAGGCCGATCTGCTCGTAGTGTCGGAGCGTTCGACTGGTGAGCCCGGTCGCCTTCGCAAGGTCTCTGATCGGCCACTCCGTCACGTTGCTCTCCTCAGCCTTGGTTCCAGTTCGGGGCGCCTGCTCCCTTGGGCAGCTCGAAGTCACCGGTGATCTGATCGCTCGCCCAGGCCTGCGCGGCAGCCTGATCCGCCATCCGCGGAGCGGTCAGAGTGACCGCGTTCCCGTCCTTGTCCGTGAACGTGACATCGGTCGTGAACCACGGAGTATCGAGCGGCCCCGCCACCTCGGCACCCGCCGACCGAAGGCGATCAACGACTTCCCCGAGGTCGACGTCGCCCGCCGCAAACGACACGGATACTGACCCGCGCACCGCTACGCCCTGGGTCATGAGGATGTCCTGGTACTTTTCCCGGCGCAGATGCACAAGCGACGGCACACCGCCCGGCCCCGGGATGGTCGCAAGCGTCACGAACCCCGCCGAGGCATAGAGCGCTTCGGATGCCGCCAGGTCGCTGACCACGAAGTTCACGAACATTGGCATCACATAGATCGACCGGTCAATCGCCGGCCCGTGGTTCTCAGTCATGAACACCACCCTGTCGGTTGACGTTACGGCAGAGTCAATTCGTCGCTAAGATCCAAGCCTCATGTCTGGCAGTGACCAGGCCGAGGCGCGGACGCCGTCAGCAACCTCATGGCCAACAACAGCTAACTTCATGATTAACATCTCCCGCAACCTGTGCCTGTACCCGAACGTGTACCTCATGGACCAGTTCTCCTCCCAGATCCGTCACGTGCGCCCCATCGCCGTGGACAAGACCGAGGTCACCATCTACTGCATCGCTCCCAAGGGTGAGTCGGACAAGTCCCGCGCCCACCGGATCCGCCAGTACGAGGACTTCTTCAACGCCACCGGTATGGCCACCCAGGACGATCTCGAGGAGTTCCGCTCCTGCCAGAAGACGTACCAGGCCACCTCCGCGCCGTGGAACGACATGAGCCGCGGCATGGCCCACGAGATCAAGGGCCCAAACGAGCAGGCCACCGCGCTCGGCGTGACCAACGTCCTGGCCTCCGGTGTGCGCACCGAGGACGAGGGCCTGCACCCCGTCCAGCACGGCTACTGGAAGCAGGTCATGGACAAGGCCGTGAGCGAACTCGACGCCGAGGAAGCCGCGGCCGGGATCTATACCAAGTTCGGCATCTATTCCCGCAGCGAGCTCGCGGCCCTGTACCGGAGCAGGAATAACGGGCCCTGCTGGGCCGGGAGTCGAGAGCCGGGACGACCCCGGTGTCGCCACCCGCCCACGACCGCACGCAGGATGCGGCCCGCCCACCCCGCCCCGCTCGAGGGACGGGGCGGGCCGCCTCAGCGGGCCCGGTAGTAGGCGAGCTTGTCCTCGTCGATCACGGTGCCGACCCCGGGGACGTCCCGCACGTGGATCTTCCCGTCCACGATCCGCAGGGGCTCGGTCAACAGGTCGTCCGCCATGTCCAGGAAGTTGGACAGCTCCCCCGCGCGCTTGGACGTGTGGGAGAAAGCCGCACCGAAGGTCACGGACGCGATGGTCCCCACCTGGGTGTCGATCTGGTTGCCCACGTAGACGTCCACGCCCAGGCCCTCCGCGAGACCCACTATCTTGGTGGCCTCGGTGAAGCCCGAGCGCGCGGTCTTGATCGCGAGCAGGTTCGCTCCCCCGCTCAACAGTTCCTTGGCCGCCGTGCCCAGGTTCGGGGCGGACTCGTCCGCGGCAATCGGGATGGGCGAGGTGCTTACGAGGCGACGTCGGCCCATGACTTCCCGAGCGTCGTCGGGCTCCTCGAGGAACTCCATGCTGAGGTCCGCGGTGAGACGCAGGACCTCGGAGGCCTCGTTGGCGCTCCACCCGCGGTTGGCGTCCATGTAGATCCGGGCCTCGGGACCCAGGCCCTCGCGCAGCACGCGGGCGGCCTCGACGTCGAGCGAGACGGGGTGGCGCCCCGTCTTGAGCTTGAAGGTGGTGATCCCGTAGGTCTCCCGGAACTCCAGGGCGATCTCGAGCAGCTGTTCCGCGGGCTTGAACCCCAGCATGTGGGAGACGCTCATGTGGTCGGTGTACCCGCCCAGCAACGTGGACACGGGTTGTCCGAGCAGCTGGCCGATCGCGTCCCACACGGCGATGTCCACCGCGCCCTTGGCGGTCTGGTTGTGGAAGGTGCGGTCCATGACAGTCTGCATCCGCTCCCGGGCGAAGGCGTCTAGACCGCTGAGCTGCGGGGAGAAGATGTCCTCGATCACCGCCACGATGGACTTCTGGGTCTCACCGTAGGTGTACGGCCGGGGCGGGGTGTCCGCGGTGCCCACGATGCCCTCGTCCGTGTGCACCCGCACGAGGACGTGGTCCGCTTCCGTCACGGAACCCGAGGCGAAGTGCAGGGGGTGCACGTAGGGGATCGAGTAGGGGATCGCCTCGATGCGGGTGATGTTCATGGTCGCCTTTCTTGAGCGGGTGGTGCTCGGGTCAGTCGTGGTCGGTGACGTCCATGACGAGGTTCAGGAAATTGCCCAGCAGGGCCGAGCGGTCGTCCCGCCGCCAGGCCACGGCCATCTCGGTCACGGGGGAATCCTCGAGGCCCGCGTAAAGCACGCCCTCGAGCTGCAGCGCCCGCACGGACTCGGGGACCACGGCGATCCCGCTGCTGGCCGCGACAAACGAGAGCATGGTGGAGGTCTCGTGGGTGACCTGCGCGATGCGCAGCTGGAAGCCCGCCCGGCGGCACATCTCGGACACGGTGCGGTACACGGCCGATCCCGGCGGGTAGGACACGAAGTTCTGCTCCTGCAGTTCGTTCGCCGCCACGGGCCGCCCGGACGCCAGGGGGCTGTCGCTGGGCATGGCCACCACGAGCTTCTCCCGACCCACGATCCGGTACTCGATGTCCTGGGATGCCACGGGAGGGCGCAGGATCGCGGCGTCGAGCGTGTGGTCCCGCAGTCCTGCCTCCATGGCCGGCGTCAGCATCTCGCCCTGCAGGGTGAGGGAGACCCCGGGCAGCTGCTCCTTGGCGTGGCGCACGAGCCGCGGCATGACGCTGTAGGTGGCCGAGCCCGAGAAGCCCACGCGCAGCACCCCGGTGGCGCCGTTGCCCACCTGGTAGACGTCCGCCTTGAGCGTCTCCACCTCGTTGATGATCTGGCGTCCGCGGTCCAGCAGCTCCTGTCCGGCCGGGGTCAGGTCCACGCGCCGGGTCGTGCGGTCCAGCAGTTTGACGCCGAGCTGTTCCTCGAGCTGACGGATCTGTTGCGACAACGGCGGTTGCGCCATGTGCAAGCGTTTGGCGGCACGGCCGAAGTGCCGCTCCTCCGCCACTGCGATGAAGTAGTTGAGTTGTCGAAGCTCCATGGTTCTCCCCGGTCCCCGTCCGCCACCTTGATATGGAGTTTAGCCATAATCACAGGGATTAGAAATAGATATTGTCAGAATTTGACGACGCCGAAGTGCACGCCGGCGGAATCCGGGATGCCCTGAAATACGCGCAGCAGGATGAGCAGGATCGCACCCCACGAACCGATGCTCGCGGAGGACGGGATCAGCCCGATCAGCGTGGAGCCGATACCCATGACGAACATGGGCAGGATGAGCATCTTCTTCCGGCCCAGTTTGTCCCCGAAGTGACCGAAGATCGCACCGCCCAGGGGCCGCGCGAGGTAACCCGCGGCGAACGTCCCGTAGGAGGCGATCACGCCGGCCACCGGGTCCAGGTCCTGGAAGAACACGTGCGGGAACACCAGCGCGGAGTCGGAGGCGTAGAGCAGGAAGTCGTCGTATTCGATGGTGGAGCCAAGGTAGCTGGAGAGGATCACGCGGCGCGCTTCCCTGTCCTGCGACCTGCGATCCATGGGCCGTAGCTCGGTCCCCGGGGGCGGTGGTTGATGACATGGTGGTTCCTCGGGATCAGGCGCGTTCGCGCAGGACGTTCTTCTGGATCTTGCCCGTGGTGGTGCGCGGCAGTTCGGCCACGACCTCCACCCGAGCGGGAAGCTTGTAGGTGGCCAGCCCCTCGCGCAGCCGGGTGAGGATCTCGTTCCCGCTCAGCTCGGGGGCGTCCTCGAACAGCACGACGAACGCGCGGCCGGTCTCGCCCCAACGCCCGTCCGGCACACCGATCACGGCCGCTTCCTGGATCTCCTCGAGACCCGGCAGGGCGTTCTCCACCTCCGCGGGGTACACGTACTCCCCGCCCGAGATGTACACGTCCTTCATGCGGTCCTTGATGTAGAGGTACCCGTCCTCGTCCTCCACGGCGATGCCCCCGGAGTCACCACGTCCGGGGTGCGGAACTGACGGTGGATGATAATGGTCCCGCCCAGCATGAATGTGGGCAGCGTCATCATGTTCAGCCCGGCAATGTGGAACAGGGGCGCCACGGCCAGGTGGTCCTCGTCCTGGCGCAGGTCCTGACAGATCAGGGTGTTGACGTACTGGTAGAAGAGGTTGTCTGGTGCGTGAGCGTGGCACCCTCGGGCCGGCCCGTGGTCCCGGACGTGTACATGATCAGGGCCAGGTCGTCCTGCTCCACCGGTTCGTCCACGAGCTCCTCGGAACCGGAGGCCAGGAACCGCTCGTACTCCTCCCCGGGTCCGCCGCCGTCCACACTCACCCAGGAGCGCACGCCGGTCAGTTCGGCCTCCAGGCCCGCAGCATTCTCGCGTTGGTCTTGCCCGAAGACCACTGTGGTGGCACCGCAGTCGCCCAGAATGTATTCCACTTCCGCCTGCCGCAGCCGGGGTTTCACCAGGACTGCGGCCGCCCCGATCGATTTCGCGGCGAAGAACGTCTCCAGCAGGGCGGGGTGGTTGAACCCCATGTACGCCACCCGGCCCCCGTGGCGCACGCCCGTTCGGCAGGAGTTGTTCCGACCGAGCTGATCCCGGCCGATGAGGTGTCAGGAGTCCAACAGGTTGTTCTTGATGATGTCCTGCTTGACCGCTCGCCGCAGGGTCTTACCGAGCATCGTGCGGGGCAGGTCATCCATGGCCACGATCCGGCGCGGCACCTTGTAGCGGGTGACCTTGTCGTAGCAATGCTTGCGCAGGGCGTCCTCATCTAGGGTGACCCCGGGTTCCAGCACGACCGCCGCAACCACGGTCTCGTTGCCGTCGTCGTTGGGGATGCCCACCACGGCCGCGTCCGCGACACTGTCGTGCAGTTTCAGGGCGGTCTCCACCTCGGTGGGGGCCACGTTGAAGCCGCCGGTGATCACCACTTCCTTGATCCGGTCCACCACGCGCAGGAAGCCGTCCTGGTCCACCGTCACGATGTCACCGGTGCGCAGCCAGCCGTCCTCCGTGAACAGCTTCGCAGTCTCCTCGGGGCGCTTCCAGTAGCCCTGCGTGACCTGGGGGCCCCTGACCAGCAGCTCACCCTCCGCGTCCACGGGAACGTCCTCACCCGTCTCCGGATCCACCATGCGCACGTCCGTGCTGGGGAAGGGGATGCCGATCGAACCCGAACGGCGGTGCTCGTTGAGGGGGTTGCACGCGACCAACGGGGAACACTCGGTGAGGCCGTAGCCTTCGATCAGCACCCCGCCCGTGGCGTCCTCCCACGTCTCGACCAGGGGCACGGGCAAGGTCATGGCTCCGGACACCGCCACCCGGATGCCGGTGAGATCCTTCCCCTGCTCAGCGGCGGCGTCGAGCACCTTCTGGTACACGGGCGGGACGGCCGGCAGCACCGTGGGCATGCTCTTCTTCATGGCCCGCAGGATGAGGTCCGCGCGCACGGTGGGGAACAGGACGAGCTTAGCGCCCAGGGACATCGCGAACGTGACACCCAGGGTCAGCCCGAAGGCATGGAACAGGGGCAGCACGCCGTAGACGACCTCGTCGGACGAGCTGTCCAACCAGTGCTGGCCCATCACGGCGTTGGACTCCAGATTGCGGTGGCTCAGCATGGCGCCCTTGGGCAGGCCCGTGGTCCCGGACGTGTACTGCAGCAGGGCGATGTCCGTGGCCGCGGGCCGGGGGTGGTCCTCACGGATCGGGTCGGAGTCCACGAGGGACTTCCACGCGATGGTCCCCGGGGCCGGCTGGGTGAGCTCTCGGCGCTGCTCGGCGAGCTTCTTGAGTGGCAGGCGCAGTCCCACGCGCATCATCGTGGGCATGCTCGCGGTGATGTCCACGGCCACGACGTGCTCGACGGCCAGGTCCTTGGGCATCCCGGTGATCCTCGCGGCGACCTTGTCCCACGCGATCACCACGCGCGCACCGTGGTCCTCGAACTGGTGGCGCAGTTCCGGGGTCGTGTACAGCGGGTTGTGTTCCACCACGATGGCCCCGAGCCGCAGGGCGGCGTAGAAGGCCACGATGTGCTGGGGGCAGTTGGGCAGCACGATGGCCACGCGGTCCCCGGCCTGCACGCCCAGCCGCCGCAGTCCTTCCGCGACCCGTCGCACCTGGTCACCGAGCTGCGCGTACGTCATTCCCGCGCCGAAGAACTCGACCGCCGTCTTCGCGCCGTGGCGGGCCACCGATTTCTCGAGCATGTGCACCAGGGAGGTCTCGGGCAGCTCCAGGTCTCGGGGAACGCCGGGGTCGTAGCTCGCCGTCCACGGGCGGGTCGCCAGGAAGTCTCGGGAATTCGTCTCAGCCATGTCAGCGAGGCTACCGTCCCGCCCATCCCGCCGTGGGACATTCGCCCGCGTCCCACGACGACGTCGCACCCGGCGCCCCGGACCCGTCCCATAGTCCCGGTCTCGATAGACTTCTGGGGACCCGCCACCGGAATCCCCGCCGAATCGAGGCCCTCCATGTCCCCCTCCACCGCTCGCGATCCTCTCGATGACGGCAACGCACCCTGGACCGAGCCGACCTCCCGGGTGAGCCCCGCCGGCGATACTCAGGCCACGCGCCCCCTCCCCCGTCCCGGGGTCCGGCACGACGACGCCGCGGCCGGCGACACCGCCGCCCTGCCGTCGGTCTCCCCGTACGACGACGTCCGCTCCCCCACCCGGGACACGGCGCCGCGCACGGGACGCACCGGCGTCGCCTCCGGACGCCTGCACCCGCGGGACGAGCGCTCCGGCAACACGGACCCCGTGGGCGACGACCACCTCACACCCCCGAGCGAGCGGATCTCGGCCGAGGCCGCGTGGGACTCCATGCGCCCCGCGGTGCGCTCGGAGGGCTCCACCGCCGCGGCCCGGCCCACGGTGGAGGAACTGCGGCGGCGGCAGCGCCAGCACTTCGGCGGTATGCAACTGATCCCCGGGGTGTTGGGACTGCTCACGGCCATCTCACTGGGTGGCCTGTTGCTCACGCTCGCCGGGCTGCTGGGACCCCAGCTGGGCCTGGACGTGACCCGGGGAGCGGGCGACACCCTGGCCCGGGCATGGCAGGCGCCGGGGGCGGCGCAGTCGTGGATCGCCGTCGCCGTCCTGGGCGTCGTGGAACTGCTCTCGATGATCGCGGGAGGGTACGTGGCCGGGCGCATGGCGCGCTTCTCGGGGGTCGCCCAGGGCGTGAGCGTGTGGCTGTGGTCCCTGCTGGCGCGCGCCGTCGCCTCGGTCGTGGTGTGGCTGTGGGCCGACGCCGCCACGGCGGCCGGTCCCCGCTGGGTCGCGCAGGAGCTGATCGGGAGCGATGTGGGAATGGGGCTCATCGCGCTCGGGGGTCTCGTGCTGCTGGGACTCGCGGGCGCGATCCTGGGCGGGGTGTGGGGCATGCGCTACCACCGTAAAGTGGACGCCTGGACGGTTTCGAATGCAATAAGCTAGTAGACTTCCGTTCTGTCGAGGGCCTGGGCTGGGTCCTCACTGGGGAGTACGGAGGAACTTTCTATGCCTTCAACACTCGTCGCCGTAGTCGACGATCATGAAGTGGTCCGTGAAGGCGTGCGTCTGGTGTCCATGACATCGCTCGCGGACGTCAAGCTCGTGGGGTCATCGGATTCCGTGTCCACCCTGCTGGACCAGTTGGGCCGGGACCCGGAGAATCCCGCCCTCACCGCGCAGGGCTCGAAACGCATCGAGTGCGACGTCGTCCTGCTGGACCTGTCCCTGGCGGACAAGTCACGCCCGGCGGGCAACGTGGAACGGTTACGCAGCGCCGGGATGAAGGTGCTGATCTTCAGCATCGGCGAGAACGCCGGGTTGATCCGCGAGGCGCTGCGCGCCGGCGCCCTGGGGTTGGTGCGCAAATCGGACCCGCTCGAGCACGCCATCGAGGAGGCGCGGGCGATCGCGGACGGCAAACCCGTGATCACCAAGGAACTGGCCGCGGCCATCGACGGGGACGTCGAGTTCTCCCGCGCCGCCCTGTCCCCGCGCGAACGCGAGACCCTGCGCCTGTACGCCTCTGGGTTCGCCCAGGTGCAGGTCGCCCGCCGCATGGGGATCAAGCAGTCCGCGGTGAAGACCAACATCGACCGGATCCGTGAGAAGTACGCGCGGATCGGGCGCCCGGCCCCCACCAAGATCGACCTGCGGATCCGCGCGATCGAGGACGGTCTCGTGGACCCCGAGGACGACGTGACGAGCGCCGAGAAGAAGCTGTGATTCCCCCACCGGACACCCCGTGATCCTGCTGGGGAGGTCACCGGAGGGCCGGGCCCGCTCCTACCGGACGGTCAACACGCGGTTGCGGTGGAAGCGCTTCTTCGCGACCACCGCCCCTGACGAGCTCGGGCTGAACACCTACCGCGCCCACTGGTTCGCGATGATCGGCTTCGGCGTGTTCGCCGTGACCCATCTGATCGAGGCGCTGCCCATCTTCGCGCAACAGCAGCACTCCCTCCACGGGTGGTACACGATCTTCCTGTTGGCGCTCGCGGTGCTCACCGGCCTCACCCTGTTCTACGGGTTGCGTCATTCCGTGCGCCCCTGGGTGTTCCTGGCCTACACGGCCGTGGTCTCCGCGGCCATCCTGGCCCTGCCGTTCGCGTGGACGGGTGAGCCCATGCCCCAGAACCCCTGGATCTCGGGGTTCATCATCCTGGCGGTGGGAGCGGCGGCGGTGCTGTGGAGCCCCACGGCCGCCATCCTGTACATGATCATGAACGAGGGCGTGTACGCCCTGATCTCCGCCCTGCTCATCACCGCGGAGCCCATCCCGGAGTCATTGCTCACGGCGGGACTCTCCCGCATGGTGTTCAGCCTCATGCTCGTGGTGGTCCTCACCGCCGGCAAGCACGGTGTCGAGCGCATGGACATCGCCTACGCCGAGGCCTTGTCGCAGACGCTCGCGCTGCGGCGCAGCCGTTCGGAGACCGCCGACCAGGAGCGGATCGACCGGTTGATCCACGACAACGTGATGGCCGCCCTGCTGGACGCGTCCCGCACCCGGGGTGTCCTACCCAAGCGCACGCGCCAGCTCGCCGCACGGGCCCTGGACATCCTGGCCGAGGAGTCCGACCGC
Organism: Kocuria sp. PD6; assembly: GCF_031844145.1. Classification (NCBI taxonomy): domain Bacteria; kingdom Bacillati; phylum Actinomycetota; class Actinomycetes; order Micrococcales; family Micrococcaceae; genus Kocuria; species Kocuria sp. PD6. Next base: position 136,275 of record NZ_JAUZUS010000005.1, on the reverse strand, counting down.
TCCTCCGCGAACCACACCGTGATGGTCCACGTGCTCATGGACGAGCTCATGGAGGCCCTCGCCCCGTGGCGCGCGCGCGTGCGATTCACCAACCTGCGGGCACCCATGCGGCCCGTGGGCGAACCGCGAGTATTCGTTCCCGCGGACGTGGCGCACGGTTTGACCCAGGCCGTGACGGAAGCGGTGTCCAACAGCGCCCGGCACTCGGGCAGTGAGTACACGACCGTGTCGATGGAGGGTGAGCTGTGCCCCGCCAGCGTGACCAATCCCGAGGGCTTCTTCCTGCGGTTCACGATCAGTGACGACGGCCGGGGCTTCAACTACCACGACGTCCCCAACCGGCGGCTCGGGGTGCGCGTGTCCATCGTGGAGAACCTTGAGTCCATCGGCGGACGAGTGTCCCTGGACACCGCACCGGGGCGTGGGACGCGTGTGACGCTGGTGTGGCCCAAGGACGTGACGGCATGAGCGGGTCCACGCGCGCGGTCTTCGCCCACCGCTACATGCGCTTCATCCTGCTGGCGGCATTCTGCGCACCCTTCGTGGCCGCCGTGGGCTACCTCCAGGATTCCATCCGACCCGAGCAGTTGGCCGTGTCCGTGGTGAACTACGCGCTGGCCGGGTCCATCATCGCGCTACCCCGCTGGGACGGTTCCCAGTTCCCCCTGCTCCCCACCGCGTTGACGTCCGTCCTGTTCCTGGTGGCCGCTCAGCAGGGCTACGCCGCGACCCCCGTGACGCTGCAGGCGGGACAGACCCCGTGGTTCCATCTCGGGTTTATCGCCCTGTTGTTCGGCTTGGGGATGCGACGCCGCCCCGGCTGGGCCTTCGCGGTGTGGCTCGGTGTCACGGTGTTGTCCGTGAGCCGGTGGCCCGTGGTCAACGGGGTGATCATGCCCATCGAGGCATATCACGTGGTAGGCATCGCCGTGGTGCTCGTGACGTGGATGGTCGAGCGGCAGTACGACTTCTTCATGCGGCGCAGACAGGACACCCAGCGCCTACTGGCCACCGCGCGCAGCCGCGACGAGGCCGAGAAGGGGATGCGCTACGCCTCCAACCGGCGGGTGGACGAGGTCCGCCGGTTGGCCGGTGGGCTGCTGGAGCAGATCGCCAAGGATTCCTCCGAGGTGACCGACTACGACGTCCAGCAGTTCCGCCTCACCGAGGCCCAACTGCGGGACAGCATCCGCGGTCGCTCCATCGCGACGCCCTACATCCTGGAGCTCACCCGCGCGGCACGTGCCCGGGGGATCACCGTGGACATCCTGGACGAGCGCGGCAGTGCTCCGTCGCCCGAGGTTCTGGAAGCCACCGCGCAGCAGCTCTCGGCGATCCTCGCGGACGCCCGCTCCGGCGCCGTGACCGTGCGGGCCCTGCCCCCGGGTGACCCCACCGCGGTGTTCATCGTCCACGACTCCCAGGACCCGGACGCCGATCCCGTGGCCGTGGAGATCGCGGACGGCACGGGGGCCGTTTCCGTTTTCTGAACCCGGATGCCTCGAGCGTGCATTCCGCACGACGACGCCGCGGCGCTGCGTCTCCCGGTCAGGCCACGCAGAAGCTGATGCTGGGAATGGCGAGGAATTCCCACCCGCCCGCGACCGGCGCCGTATAGGTGAAGGTCAGGGACGAGAACCGCGATGTCGTATTCGTGCTCCTGACGTTCCGTACCGTTTTCGTCTGTGAACTCACGTACTCCGCCGAACGAAAAAAGGTGGCGCCCGCAGCACCCCTCGTCGCGTTGGCGGACGGCGGGTTCCCCTGCGAGATGGCTGTGCCCGTCAGCCCGTTCGCGTCCGTACCCACCGCGAATTGGGAAAAGCTGTAGTTGTAGCACCCCCCTGACGGGACCGGACACCGCGTATCCGGGGGCCAGGGCACTCGTTATGATGACCGGCGTGCTCCACGCGATCCCTTTCGCAAGGGTTCGACGCGACAGGGTGTGGGGTGTGTTTTCGGCGGGGGGGGGGACCGACGCGGGTGACTCACTTTCTCGGTCGTGGCAGCCGGGGGCATCGAGGGGGCAGCCGTTCCACGCGAGAGATTACATCCTCCACCGCCAACATCCCGCCTGGTCATCGGAAGACATCCCGGGTGCAACTACCCGGCCGCGCCCGGAGCGGAGTAGGTTCGCAGGGAGGGACGGCGTGCCGTCCAGACCGTTTCCGGCCCTGAGGAGGACCCGTGACCGACCAGCAACCCGTTCTGATCAGCGATGCCCAGGTCTCGACGGGACGGGTGACGAACTAGCCGCGCGGCTCCTGGTCACCGGGTCGAAGATCTGCGAGGCCTCCGAGGAACCGCCTACCGCGTCCGACGGCGCACGCCGGATCGACGCCGACGGCCGCGCTCTCATGCCCGGCATGTCGGATGCGCACTGGCACATGATCTTCGCCCCCAACAGGATGGACACCATGCTCGAGGCGGGCACGGGGCTGATGTACGCCCATGCCGTCGCCGAGGCCGACTCCACGCTCCTGCGGGGTTGCAACCACGGTGCGCGACGTCGGAGCCCACGTTCGGGCTGAGGAAGGCCATCGACGCGGGATCCCTCCCGGGGCCGAGGGTCTTCCCCCGCGGTGCGCTGATCTCCCAGACGGCGGGACACGGAGATGCCAGCCCCGCGTACGCCGCGCCGGTCACCCTGGGCGGGAGGCCTTCCCGTTTCTAGGAGGTCAGTGCGGTCGTGCAGACCACAGCGGACTGGGGAACGTACGTGTGTGCGCACGTCGACAGCGTGGAAGGCATCCAGAGGGCCATCCGAGCCGGCGTGAGGTCCATCGAGCACGGTCACCTCGTGGACGAGGAGAGGTCGGACGAAATGGCACGCAAGAACGCGTGGTTGTCGCTGCAACCGTTCGATAAGGGGGACAACACCTCCCGGAGGAACAGCTCAGAAGGCCGAACCCACGTCCCACTGGGGCCGTGTGGCGCACAGTGGGCCAAGGAGCACGGGGGCGCGTGGGCGGACCTGTTGGTGGTGGACGGCAACCCGCTCGAGAACATGGTTGCAAGCCTCGGTGCCGGAAGTTCCGAATCGGCACGCGGCATTTACAGTCCCAGCGCTGCCGTTGGCAGGAACGGTTTCGTTCGGGGTCAGCGTGTACCACGTATTGTTCGCCAACCGCGCGCGCGAAACACCACTTCGGTTGCCTCAGGTGAACGACGTGTTCCGGACCCCGCACGCCCGCGCTTCATCGCTGATCCGGAACCCGAATTCCAGGGCGATTTATGTATCGAGAACTAAACCCCGGGATTCGATGTTCACGTACATGTACGTGAGCGTGAAGGTCGAGGCTGGCAGCGCCCGTCCTGGCGTGTACAACGCGCACGGGGAAATGGCCATGGCGGGGGGGGCTGCTGCGGAGGCCAGGATCACGGGGCACTCCACAGCGTTCCATGGACCACAAAGGCCCGCGCGGTTCGGATCGACCCCCCGACGGCCGGACCCCACTATGGACCGGCCCGCCCACCATGTGCCCGCCTCATCCACGACGGTCCCGCCCCGCGGCAATCGCCCTGCACAGCGCGCCCGCCGGGCGGGTTCACACGCCGGTGATACCCGGGGGCCCGCGAGCGCGGATCACAGGACACCACGCGCCCTAGCGTGCTGCCATGACGACTTCATCGGACACCACCTCGGCAGATGCCCAGGACACCTCACATTCCACACCCCACACCGCCTTCCGGGTGGTGCACTGCGGGGACGGGTTGCGGCGCTGCCCGTGGGCCGTGAGCACACCCGGGGCGCTCGCGGATCACGATTACGACTGGGGGACGGCGCCTTCGAGCGCGGACGAGTACTTCGCCACGCTCACCCTGGAACTCGTGGACTCGGGGCTGGCCAGGTGGTCGCAGTCCGCGCGCCACGGTTCGTGGTACCTCCACATGGCCGATCTCGAACCCGCCCGCGTGTCCCTGTTCGACGAGGACGACGTGGACAACCTCCTCGTCAACGCCGAACTCATCCGCAACCGCGCCAAGATCGAGGCCGTGATCCACAACGCGGAGGTGTGCCGGGACTGGGACATGGACCGGTGGCTCGCGCTGCTCGAGGAGGCCGGGGTGCCATTCCCGGGTGACGCCCCTGAAGCGGCGCCGGACAACGCGCTGGAACTCCCGGACAGTTCCACGGAGTCCCGCCGACTGTCCCAGGTGCTGCGATCCCACGGCATCGTGCTGGTGGGCCCGGTCACCGCCTACCGATGGTTGCAGCGCATCGGCCGGGCACCGGGCCACCTCGCCAGGTGCTTCCGCACGGAGCCGGGCGACGGCGGTTGAGCATCAGTCAAGCAGCAGAGCGGGTTCCTCGAGGATGCGGGCCACGTCCGCCATGAACCGCGCGGAGAGGTCACCGTCCACCACGCGGTGATCGAAGGAACCCCCCAGGGTCGTGATCCACCGCGGGATGACGTCCCCGTCCACGACCCACGGCTTCTGCTTGATGGTCCCGAAGGCCACGATGGCGGCTTCACCGGGGTTGATGATGGGGGTTCCCGTGTCGATGCCCAGCGCACCGATGTTCGTGATGGACAGCGTCCCACCCTGCATGTCCCCCGGCTGGGTGCGCCCGGCGCGTGCGGTCTGCGTCAGCTCGTGCAGCGCGATCGCCAGCTCCCGGAGGCTGAGGTCCTGCGCGTCCTTGATGTTGGGAACCAGCAGACCCCGGGGCGTGGCCGCGGCGATGCCCAGGTTCATGTAGCGCTTGATGATGATCTCGGTGTCGGTCCACGTGGCATTGACCTGCGGGTTGCGGGCGGCCGCCCAGATCACGGCCTTGGCCAGGATCAACAGCGGCGTGACCTTCACACCCTCGAAGTGCGGGGACTGCTTGAGCCGCTTGACGAACTCCATGGTCCGTGAGGCGTCCACCTCCACGAAGATCGACACGTGGGGCGCACTGAAGGCGGACTTGACCATGTTCTGGGCGGTGGCCTTGCGCACGCCCTTGACGCGGATGCGTTCCTCCCGCGCGGTGGCCGGCTGGCCGGTGTGGGTCCAGAACGTGTCCGGGCCGTCCTCCACCTCGCGCAGGTGCGCCGCGTAGGCGAGCAGGTCGCGTTTGGTGACCTGGCCGCCGTCGCCGGTGGCCTGCACGTCCGCGAGATCGATGCCCATCTCCTTGGCCGCCTTGCGCACCGGGGGCTTGGCCAGGTTCGGACGGCGCGGGATCGACGCCGACGCGGGCCCCTGTTCGGCACCCTCGTCCCGAGACTTCAACCAGGACTCCCCGCGGCCCCGGATCTTCCCGGCCTTCTCCGCGAGGTCCACGGCGGCACTTCCCAGTCCCGTGCGGGACAACCGGTCCGCCCAACCGTGCTTGCGCTCGTCGGCCGGCCCCGCGGCGTCGTCGGCGCGGGAGGTCGAGGCGCTCAGACCCTGGGGCGCCTCGGCGTCCGTGCGCATGCCCACGCGGGTACGACGCCGCCGACGCACCGGGTCCGCCTTGGGCCCCGAGCCCACGAGGGCCTTGCCCTGGGCGGAGTCCATGCTGCGCCCCGAACCGGACGTGGCGTCCTCACCGGTCGACGCGGCGGTGTCGGGCGCGGGGGCGTCGGCCAGACCGTCCTCCGGGGCGGAACCCGTGTAGCCGGGGTCAGTGGCACCGGCGGGAGCGTCGTCGGCGGAGCTCACGGAGATGATGGGCGTGCCCACCTCCACGGTGTCTCCCTCCGCGACGAGGATCTCCTGGACCGTGCCCTCGAACGGCGAGGGAAGCTCCACCACGGACTTGGCGGTCTCGATCTCCACGAGCACCTGGTTGACGGACACGGTGTCCCCCTCGGACACCTTCCAGGCCACGATGTCGGCCTCGGTCAGACCCTCACCCACGTCGGGCAGTGTGAATACCTGGGACATGACTTCTCCCTCCGGGCCACCGTGTCCGCGCCGGATCACGGTGGGGTGGATGCTCTAGTAGGCGAAGGACCGGTCGAGTGCTTCGAGCACCCGGTCCAGATCCGGAACGTAGTTCTCCTCCACGGCTGCGGGAGGATAGGGCAGATGGTAGGCGCCCACGCGCAGCACGGGAGCCTCGAGCGAGTAGAACGCACGCTCGGTGACGCGCGCGGCGATCTCCCCGCCCAAACCACCGAACGTGGGGGCCTCGTGGGCGATCACCAGGCGACCCGTCTTGCGCACGGACTCCGTGACGGTGTCGAAGTCGATGGGTGACAGGCTGCGCAGGTCGATGACCTCCACGCTGCGCCCGTCCTCCCGGGCGGCCTCGGCGGCGGCGAGCGCCACGGGCACGAGCGGTCCCCACGCCACGATCGTGGCTTCCTCACCCTCGCGGATCACAGAGGCCTTGAACGGGTCCCCCGGGGAAGTCTTCTCGTCCACCTCGCCCTTGAGCCAGTACCGGCGCTTGGGTTCGAAGATGATGACGGGGTCGTCGCACGCGATGGCCTGCTGCGACATCCAGTAGGCGTCCTGCGCGTTCGACGGCGCGAGCAAGCGCAGTCCCGCCGTGTGGGCGAACAGCGCCTCCGGGGATTCCGAGTGGTGTTCCACGGAGCCGATCACACCTCCGTACGGGATGCGGATCGTCACGGGAACCGTGAGCTGCCCGTCCGAGCGGGCGTGGATCTTGGCCAGCTGGGTCGTGATCTGGTTGAACGCCGGGAACGTGAACCCGTCGAATTGGATCTCGCACACGGGCCGGTACCCGCGTTCGGCGAGGCCCACCGCGGTGCCCACGATCCCCGCCTCACCGAGGGGTGTGTCCAGCACGCGGTGCGCACCGAACCTGGACTTTAGCCCCTCGGTCACGCGGTACACGCCGCCCAGGGAGCCGATGTCTTCCCCCATGAGCATGACCTTGGGGTTCTCCTCCATGGACCGTGCGAGCCCGGCATTGATGGCCTTGGCCACGGTCAGCTGTGTCACGCGCCGGCTCCTCGGGTGTCGTGGTCGTCCATCTCGTCCTGGGGTGCGAAGCCCGCCTGGTAGTCCAGGTACTCGGCGCGTTCGGCGTCCACCAGTGAATGCTGCTCGGCGTACGCCTTGGCGAAGGAGTCCTCGAACCGGGGCGGGGTCATGGCCAGGACGTCCGCGCGCATGCGCTGCGCGATCTCATCGTTCTCGCGCGCCACGGTCTCGAAGAACTCGTCCTCGACCCCGTGGGCGTCCCGCAAGTGGGCCCGCAGCCGGTCCACGGGATCCAGGTGACCCCACTGCTCTTCCTCGTCCCGTTCGCGGTACTTGGTGGGATCGTCCGCCGTGGTGTGGGCCCCCATGCGGTAGGTCTCCGCCTCGATCAGCACGGGCCCCTCTCCCGCGCGGATCTTCTCGAGCGCGTACCGCGTGGCCGCAACGACGCCCAGGATGTCGTTGCCGTCCACGCGCAACCCCTCGAAGCCGTAACCGGCCGCGCGCGTGGCCAGGGGCACGCGGGACTGGGTCGCGAACGGGACCGAGATGGCCCACTGGTTGTTCTGGATGAAGAACAGCACGGGGGCGTCGTAGGACGCCGCGAAGACCATGGACTCGTGGATCTCACCCTCGGTGCTCGCACCGTCCCCGAAGTACGCGATGACGGCCTCCGGGTCGGTTTCCGGCGGAGTGCCCGCATCCTGGGCGGCCTTACGGTCCAGGGCGGTTCCCATGGCGTAACCCACCGCGTGCGGGACCTGGGAGGCGAGCACCATGGTGTAGAGGTTCAGGTTGTGTTTCTCCGGGTCCCAGCCCCCGGCCGTGATGCCGCGGAACAACCGCATCAGATCGGACGGCGCCACACCGCGTTCTAAGGCCACGGCGTGTTCGCGGTAGGACGGGAAGATCCGGTCGGTGGGCAGCGTGGGCCACACAGAACCGACCTGGGCGGCCTCCTGACCCCGCAGGGGCACCCACAGCACGAGCTGGCCCTGACGCTGCAGCGAGGTACCCTCCTCGTCCACGCGCCGCGCCCCGGTCATGGAACGGTAGAGGTGCTGCAACTGTTCGACCGTGACGTCCGCGACGTACGGGGACAACAGGGCATCGTCCGCGATCGCCCCCTGTTCGTCCAGGATCTGGTGACGCGGGAGCGTGCTGGGCACGGCGCCTGCGTGGGTGCGTGATGCCATGGGTGGTGTCGGTCCTTCCGCTGTCCTCGCCTGCCGTCTCGCCACCGTCACGGCGATCCGGGCGTGCGCGGGGGTCTCGGTACTCGTAACGGTCTCAGGGCTGCCCAGGCAGGGGCATGGTGCTGGGGTGCGGGAACGCGGCGCACAGTTCCAGGAACCGGGTGTTCGCCTCGGGCTCCCCGAAACTCACGCGCACCCCTTCCGCACCGAAACGCCGCACGGACAGGGCGTGCTGATCGCACAGCTGGGAGAACGCTTCGCTGTGCTCCCCGAGGGGAAGCCACACGAAGTTCGCCTGGGTGGGCGGGTACTGCCACCCCAGGTCGTCGAGTCCGCGCAGCACGCGCTCCCGTTCGTCCACGACCCGCTGGACCCGTTCCTCGACCTGGTCGATGTTCGTGAGGGACGCGATCGCAGCGAGCTGGGCCACCTCCGTGACACTGAACGCCGGCGCGCTCTGGCGCAGGTACTGCGTGACCTCTTGCTGGGCCACGGTGTAACCCACCCGCAGCCCGGCCAGACCGTGGGCCTTGGAGAACGTGCGCAGGGAGACCACATTGGGGTGATCACGGTAGAGCTCGATGCCGTCGGCCAGGCCCTCGGCGCGCTGGAACTCCCAGTACGCCTCGTCCACGACGACCACCACGTGGGACGGGACCCGCTTCAGGAACTCGCGCACGGCGTCGTCACGCAGGCTGGGGCCCGTGGGGTTGTTGGGGGTGCACAGCAGGATGACCCGCGTGCGGTCGGTGACGGCGCGGGCCATCGCGTCAAGATCGTGCGAGCCGTCCGGGAGGTTGGGCACCTGCACGCCGAGCGCGCCGGCCAGACCCACCGAGATCGGATACGCCTCGAACGAGCGCCACGCGTGGATCACCTCGTCCGGGCGACCGTCCTCCCCGGAACCGGCGAAGGCCGCGAGCAGTTGGTTGAGTGCGCCCAGGCTGCCCGCACCGGCCACGACGTCCTGCGCAGGGACGTCCAGGTACTGCGCCAGGGCCTCACGCAGGGCGCTCGCGGCGGGATCCGGATAGCGGTTGTAGGCGTCGAAGGACGCGAGCGCCTCCCGCACGGCCGGAACGGGACCGAAGGGGTTCTCGTTGGATGCCAACTTGTAGGCCACGAGACCGGGGATCTCGGCGGCCGGCTTGCCCGCGGCGTACGCGGGGAGCTTGCCGAGTGCCGCCCGCGGCGTGACGCGCGTGGTCCGCTGCGGTGACCCCTGCGATCCGGGAGCGGGCGTGGAAGTTTCCATAGCTGCCATGCTAACGCCAGGGACCGCCCCACTTCGTCGGTGCGTCAGTGTTCCTCCCGTCCCTCGTAGACGTACGTTTCGGTGCGCGTCCCGGGCCCATGGGGCACCGCGTCCGCGAGCCGCTGCTCATGGGCCACCACGACCGGGTGCCGCGAATCGGTGATCCCCTGGGCGCCCACCGTGTACACGTACATCTCATGCGCCCCGATCCCCCTGAGCCCCTGCTTCAGGGTCAGCGCATCCTGATAGGGGGTGTTCACGCGCACCGTGGATCGGTGGTCGGCATCCGGGTTGGGCACGCCGTCCAGGGTGGGCACGACGTCGTCCACGTGTTCCACCGCCATCACGGACGTGCCCTCGGGGATCTCGAAGTCCCCCACGGGCGAACCGAACGTGGTGACCGCGGCGACGTCATAACGCTCACGGAACGCACGGTTGGCAGCCAGCCCCGCGGCGTCGATCCCGCCCAGGCTGTGGCCCGTGAGCACCACGGCGTCCCCGGAGCGGATGCCCGCGTCCTGCAGCGCCTGCACGGCCATGCGCTGCGCCTGGGGCAGCTCGGTGAGTGCGGCGTCCGGTTGCGCCGTGATGCCCTGCCCGATCCCCTTCAGATCATGCACGCCGGGACTGTCCTCCCACTTCTCGGTCCCGGTCAGCACCACGGAGTACGCCGTCCTCCCGTTCCCGTCCGTGGCCTTCTGCACCATGACCGTGCTGTTCTCGACCTGCGCCCCGTCCGGGCCCGCGCCCGAGACGATGTTCTTGGCGTCCTTGAGCGCCGCGGCGGTCCCCGCGAGCGTGGTGGGCACGGCTCCCGCGTGCCGCACCCCGGCCGGAAGCGGTCGCTCGGGCATGCCCGTCATGTGGTGGCGGGCCGCGTTCGCGGCGGTCACCCCGGTGAACACCTCCCGGCGTGCCTCACGTAACGCGCGCGGGGCGAGCACCGGTCGCAGGGCAGCCGGCACACCGCGGTCGAAGGCCTCTGCCGGGGTCAACCGGCGCCCCTTGCGATACGGCGTGTACCACGCGATGCCCGCCAGAGAAACCGACAGCACGGCGGCCGAGGCGGGCGCGAGCATGGCCCCGAGCACCCCGGGTTCCTCCCCCGCTGCATCCCGCCACGGGTCGCCCGCACCCCCAGTGGTTTTCTCGGACCTGCCGTACGCGGTGAGCAACCCCACGGCCAGCGCTCGCGCGTGCTGGCCCAGCGTTAAGGGCCTCGGCGCCGACGACGCCGCACCGCCGGTTCTCCCGCCCAGCTCCGCCGCGACAGCGCCGGGCCCTGGTGCGTCCGCACCGGCTCCCGGAACGGTGTGGGACCCGGAGGCACTCCCGCCGGGCACGACGGGGTACTGAAGCAGCCCATCCATGAGATCGTCCAGGCCAGGCCCGCGGATGAGGGCGTCGGTCCCGCGCGGACCACCTCCCCGGATGAGGAGCCCGTACTGCCACGGCTGGACCCGCTCGAGGAACTCGTGCGGTGAGTCGATCCCCGCGCGAGCCAGGGCGACGTCCAGGTCTTCCAGGGTCCGACCGCATTCCCGGGCCAGAGGGCGGGTCACACCGTGCAGTGGCAAGCCCCACACCGGCCCCGCCAGGAGGGACGTCAAGGCCCTCTCCACGGTCTCGTAGTTCTGCCGCGCGAGAACCAGTCGCGCGGCAGAGGCCTCCAGTGCGGCGATCTGCGCGAGCAGGTCGCGGCTCACGAGATCGGCGAGCGCCCCCGCACCCGCCAGGGACGGTTGCCCCGTGAGGGACCACAGGTGCAGTTCGGCGGTGACCGGGACGAGCCCGGCGAGGACGCCGCCCACGGTCTCGACCACCGCGGTGAGCGAGCCCTCGATCCCCGAGATGACGTCCGTGTCCACCATGACCGCGGTGCCGCCCGGGACGCCACCTGAGACCTCCATGCTGGTTCTCGCGCCCTCCGCGGCGGCTGCGACCCGTTCCGGGTCCGCGTGGCCGTCCGGCGCGGGGCGTTCCCCGGAACCAGGGGTGAACAGTTCGCTCTGGAGGTCCTCGGCCCGTCCGTGGACCTCGGTCACGCCGTGTTCCATGCTCACGGCAGTGTCCCGCGGAGACGAGGCGGCCGCATCTTCCGCAACCGGCACGGCGGCGGGGCCACCTCCCGCCACCGGCACGGCCGACCTCCCGGCCTGTTCCTCACCCACGGCTGGCACAGCTGCGTCCTCCGGAGATCCGGTGCTCGAGCCCAGGACCGTCCGCGCCGCCGCGGTCACGGCGACCCGCCCCACGACGCGCTCGCAGCGTGACCCATCGCGAGTCCCACGCCCAGCACCGTGCTCAGTGCCGCGGCCATGGGAGCTCCCACCTGGGCGATGCTCTCCACAGCCGCGACCCGTTCCGCGAGCGCGGCCGCCCCCGTCCGCACGAGCTGAGCGGTTTCACGACAGCGGTGCGAAACGTCTCGCAGTTCCTGCTCGTGGCGATCGGCGCGGGCCCGGAAGGACCTGGCACCCGGGCCCTCCCACGCACCGTGGGTCTCCGCGAGGGACGCGATCCGGGAGGCGAGCCCCGCGAGGTGCTCTGCGGCGTCGTCGTAATGACGTGCCACGAGGCAGAGCCGTTCGTGGACCAGCGCCGAGACCGCCGAGGGGGACGTTCCCGGGAACACCGGGCTCGCGAATTGTGACATGACCGGTTCCTTCCCGCGCCCCACCACGCGGGCGCCACGCGACCAGGCTAGGGAACGGCGATCCTGTGCTCGGGCGGCCCCGGAAGCATGTGTATCCACGCCCTGCTCGGCCATCCCGAGGACCGCGGTGCAGGACGTTCACCGCGGCGAGGGGCGCCCCGGCGCATGAAAGAATAAGGGCCATGTCGAATACCGCGCAGACCCTTCCCTCCGGACGTGTGGCCCTGAGCCAGCAGTCACCCGCCATCGCGCTGGGACCGCTGGACGGCCGTTACCGCCCCCAGACCGCCGTGCTGGTGGACTACCTCTCGGAAGCGGCGCTAAACCGCGAACGGGTGCACGTGGAGGTCGAGTGGTTCATCCACCTGTGCGAGCAGCGAGCGCTCACGGGTCTGGAACCCCTCTCGGATGAGCAAAAGAGCGGTCTGCGTGCGATCGTCACGGACTTCGACGCCGCGTCGGTCGCGGAACTGGCTGAGATCGAGGCCGTCACGGTGCACGACGTCAAGGCGGTGGAGTACTACATCGGGCGCAGGCTGCCGGGGCTCGGCCTCGAGCACCTGACGCCGCTCGTGCACTTCGCGTGCACGTCCGAGGACATCAATAACCTCTCCTACGCGCTCGGCATCCGCGATGCGATCAACCACGTGTGGTTGCCCGCGGCGCGCGAACTGGTCGCGGCGGTGGCCACGATGGCGCGGGACGCGAAGGCCACCCCCATGCTGTCTCACACCCACGGCCAGCCAGCCACGCCCACGACCCTGGGCAAGGAACTCGCAGTGTTCGCGCACCGCCTGGGCCGCCAGGTGCAGCGCGTGGCGGACACCGAGTTCCTGGGCAAGCTCAACGGCGCCACCGGGACGTTCGCAGCGCACACCGCCGCGGCCCCGGACACGGACTGGCCCGAGACCTCCCGGTCCTTCGTGAGCCACCTGGGGCTCACGTGGAACCCGCTGACCACCCAGATCGAGTCGCACGACTGGCAGGCCGAGCTGTACGCGGACATGGCCCGGTTCAACCGGATCCTGCACAACCTCTGCACGGACGTGTGGTCCTACATCTCGATCGGTTACTTCCACCAGATCCCGGTGGAGGGTGCCACGGGCTCCTCGACCATGCCGCACAAGGTCAACCCCATCCGCTTCGAGAACGCGGAGGCCAACGCGGAGATCTCGTGTTCGCTGCTGGACACGCTCGCCGCAACCCTCGTAACCTCGCGGTGGCAGCGGGACCTCACGGACTCCTCGTCCCAGCGCAACATCGGGGTGGCGTTCGGTCACTCGTTGCTCGCGGTGTCCAACGTGCTCAAGGGCCTCGACCGCCTGGACGTGGCACAGGAGGTGCTCGCCGAGGACCTGGACCAGAACTGGGAGGTCCTGGGCGAGGCCGTGCAGACCGCTATGCGCGCCGAGGCCATCGCGGGCCGCGAGGGCATGGACAACCCCTACGAGCGGCTCAAAGAACTCACCCGCGGCCACCGCGTGGACGCCGACCGGATGCGCGAGTTCATCGCGGGCCTCGGCCTCTCCGAGGGCACCGCCCGGCGCTTGAGCGAGCTGGGCCCCGGGCAGTACACGGGCCTGGCCGAGCAGCTCGTGGACCGTTACCTGGACTGAGCCGCCGGTCCCGGCCCGACGCCGCCCGGTCCCGCCCCCGGAGCGGCTCCGGGCAGGGCCGAGGCAGCACCAAACACCTGTGTCCCGGAACAGCACGCGCCACGCGTGATCACATGCTGTTCCGGGACACAGATGTATTCGGGGGGCCCGGCGGAACTCACGAGCGCCGCCGGGCACCGCATGACCCCGCCCGGGGTTGTGCGCCCTACTTGCGCTTCTTCCGGCCCTTCGCGTCGGACTCCAGTTCCTTCCGTTCACCGTCGGGGGAACCGTCCTCGAACTTCTCCGCGCGCTCACCCAGGGCAAGGTTGGGCGGGAACTCGTCCGGGAAATCCCCGAAGGCCTCGCGTGAGGCCTTGATGACCTGGCGGGCCATGGCCAGGTTGGCGCCACCCCCCACCACGGCGCCCAGACCGAACGGCAGCGCGCGGCCCAGCACCGCGCCGGACTGGCGGGCCAGGAACCGCTTGACGAACATGTTGCGGATCGAGCGGCCCACGTCGAAGCGCTGCGAGCTGTCCGGGGACTTGCCGAGCATCAGGCCCCACTTGCTCGTGAGGCTCTTGCTCGCGGACGAGCTGGACAGCAACTGGCCCATGAGCGCGCTCCCGTCCTCGCCGAGCATGAGCGCCATGATCATGGTCCGGTTCTGCTGCTCGTCCTTGGGCTCCACCCCGTGCAGTTCGGCCATGGCCTGCGCGTACAGGGCCGTAGCCTCCAGGTAGCCCGCCACGGCGGCAGAAGACAGCCCGAGGGACGCGATGGTGCCGATCCCGGGGACCGCCGCGGTGGCACCCACGGCGCCGCCGCCCATGGTCACGGAGCGCAGGTAGAGCTTTTCGGCACGCTTGGCGATCTGGGCGGGCGTCTCCTTGGGGTGCTGCGCACGCTCCCGCTTGAGCGCCTTGACCACCCACGGCTGTTGGATGCGCAGCACATGGTCCAGGAACTTGTTGACACCGGGCTTGGGTTTGCCGTTCTCGTCGAACGCCTTGTTCAGGGGGTTCAAGTCCATCAACGACCACTCCTCGAAACGGGTTGGGGGTGTTCGGCGGGTACCGCCGAACACATCAGCACTACTATTCCACAGCGCGCAGCGCTTTCGGTGTGCCCGACCCCCGGCGCATATCATGCGCGCGGCCGACGACGCCGCCACGGCCCCGTCCCACGCGCGGCTCACCCCGGAGTCCTGCCACCGCATGGCCGCGAGCAACATCATGGGCAGCTGCTCGAAACCGCCCACCGTCTCGGTCTTCAGAGTCACGTCCATGGACGTGGCATCGACCTCGGACAGCTGTTCCAGCAGATCCGCGACATCGTCCGCGCTGCGCACGAAGGACATGTTCACGATGTCCGCGTGCCGCGCCACGAAGCGCAGATCAACGGCAGGTGAACTCCGCCCGCGGTCAGTGCGTGCTGAAGTCGGTGAACGCCCCCGTGGGCGGGCCGAAGTGCTCGTCCACGGTGATCACCGCACCGGGGGTGTCCCGGGAGATGAGCGCCTGCAGCAGCTCACCCACGGCCCAGCGCGGACCCTCGGCCACGACGGTCACGGTGCCGTCCGGGTTGTTGGTGGCACTTCCCACGAGCCCCAATTTCTCGGCCTGGCGCCAGCACCAGTAGCGGAACCCCACGCCCTGCACGGTCCCGTGCACCACGGCGGTGAGGGCGATGGTCTCGTTCAGGTCCAGCTTGTCCTGATTGCGGCCGGCTGACGCGGCGGGATTAATCGACGGCATCTCCATGCCCCCAGCCTAGAAGACCCCGGTCGCAGCCACCCGGCAGACAGGGCCCGCAGGTCCGGGGCGGCTATCAGGACCGGGCACCGGGGCCGACTGTCGGGCCGAGCTGCTGGAGCCCGAACCATCAGGGCCTGATTCGCGGGGCCCGATCTGCCGCGACCGGGCGTGAGAAATCGCCCGGCCCACGCGGACCCCGGTGGAGCCCGCCACGGACCGGGCGATCACGACTGACAAAGGCTGCAGGTCAGCCCAGGTTCTCGAGCGCCTCAGCGATCGGTGTGTCACCGTCGGAGAACTCGATGAACTTCCCGGCGGTGCCCCGCGGATCGGCGAGCGCCCGGGCGGCCACGAGGGCCACGTTGCCGCGTGCCGTCTTCTTCTCGTCGTCGCTGCCGGCGCGGCCCAGCGTGATCTCCCCCGAGGGGTCGTCGTCGGTGAGCGCCCCGGGGCCCAGGATGGTCCACTCGAGGGAGCTCGCGCGCAAGTGGTCGTCCGCGTCCGCCTTGGACTGCGCGTAGGAGTAGAAGTCGTTGTCCTCGGGGACCCCGTGGTCCTGCCCGGCGCCCATGTAGGACACCATGACGTAGTGCCTGACGCCGGCGGCCTGTGCGGCGTCCATGGAACGGATCGCGGCGTCCCGGTCCACGGCGTACGTACGCTCGGGGTCGCCCCCGCCCGCGCCCGCGGACCACACGACGGCGTCCTGGCCGGAGAACAGCTCCGTCATGGCCTGCACGTCCAGCTCCTGGACGTCCGCGACGACCGGGGTGGCCCCGGTGTTCTCCACGTCCTGGCTCTGCTCCCGCTTGCGGATCACCGCGTTGACGGTGTCCCCCTGCGTGGACAGCAATCGGCTCAGCTGCAGCGCCACCTTGCCGTGGCCACCGATGATCGTGATCTCGGACATTGCGGGTCCTTCCTGTCGGAACGGGTGTCGCGGGGACAGCGCGTGCCCCCGACATCCAGTACAGCATGCGTCAGCGGCGGATTATTCCGAACCCCCGAGGCCCACCCGGTACCCCTGCCGCCGCGCGATATGGGGGTCCGCCGCGCCCGGCGGGGCCGGAACGCCTCGGCCTCACGGGCCCGTCACACCCTGCGGGACCTCAGTCCTCGAGGCCGCCGTTGGCGAGGCTCGCGTTGAGCACCCGGGCGAGGGTCGACAGGTCCGCCTCCTGCTGTTCGGCAAGCGCGTCCGCGAGCACGCCCAGTAGGCCGTGGACCACGAACCGGTCCCGGATCTCGACGACGCCGCGGTCCTCCCCGCTCTCGCGATCCTCCCGGAGGCTGCGCAGACCCGTCATGGCGTGTTCCGCGACCGCCCCACGTGCCAGGGAAGGACCGGGCCCGCACAGCATGGCCCGGTAGAACTCCTGGTGTTCGTCCAGGTGCGCCACGAGCGGGGGCAGGACCAGGTCCAGCGGACTGGCCTCGCGGTTCTGCAGGGCGCTCGGGTCCAGGGGGACGCGGGCCAGCAAGGATTGCGTGGCGCCGAGCAGCACTTGGTCCCGCGAGCCGAAGTTCTCGTACACGGCCTTACGACTGACCCCCGCGGCCTGCGCGATCTCGGTCATCCCCACCTGGGAGCCCCGGCACGCGACCAGTTCGACGGCGGCTTCCACCACGGCCGCACGGGTGCGTTCGATCCGCCGGTCCATGTGCGCTCCAATGTCAGGGTCGTAGAAAGGGTGCCCATCCATTGAACGCTCAAACAGGAAATTACGCGACAACCTAAAGGGTGAGACCCGGAACCCTCAGCGCGCGGGCGTAACCGCCTCCACGAGGAACACGCGCCCGTCCCCGCTCAGGGTCACCGTGCTCGGGGTCTCCAGGCAGATCAGGGACTCGCCCGACGTCGCTCGCGCACCCTCCGCGTCCGCGTCACCAGCAGAGCGCGCGGAGACCTCCACGTCCCCCTCGGTCACGAGCACCATGCACACCCCCGCGAGCTCCCGGGTGACGGGGCGCTGCGGGCTCACGCGCACCGCGGCCAGGGAGAGGGCGGGGTCCCACAGCGTGTACCGCACCACGCCGTCCTCGACCTCGCGCGGTTCCAGGACGCTCACGGGTTGCTGGGCGGTGGCCATGACCCTCAGCAGTTCCGGGACGTCCACGTGCTTGGCGGTCAGACCAGCGCGCAGCACGTTGTCCGAGCACCCCATGATCTCCACCGCGGTGCCGCTGAGGTACGCGTGCACCTGTCGGTCCGGGGTGAACAGGGCCTGGCCGGGGGCCAGGTGCACCATGTTCATACACAAGGCCACGAGCAGACCCCGGTCACCCGGGTGGTGGTGGGTCAACAACCGGATCAGGTGCGTCGCGCGTTCCACGGGATCCGCCTCCGCGGACAACCGGGGTTTGTCCGCGTCCTCGCCGCGGGGCGAGGTGGCCGGGGTGGTATCCGCAGCGGTGACGCACGCGCGCACGGCGGCGGCAGCGGCGTCGTCGTCGAGCTCGAGCGCGTACTGCACGGGACACTCGGACGCCGCGGCGTCCGCGAGCCACGGGAGGTTCAGTTCCCGGGCGAGGCGCTTCAGGTCGGCCCGGTCCTGCTGACCCGCGAGCAACCACATGGGTGACAGCGCCACGACCGTCTCCGGTTTGGCGCGCTCGTCCTTGTAATTACGGTGCACCGAGTCCCGCGCGACGCCCGCGGCGTTCTCCCGCGCGAACCCCTCACGGGCCTGTTCCTCGGACGGGTGCACCTGGATGGACAGCGGCGCCGCGATCGCGAGGATCTTCAGGAGGAACGGCAGGTCGGGGGCCACTTCGTCCAGGCCGCGCTGGACCCCGTCGAGGGTGACCCGGGACGGAGCGCTCGCGTGGGCACCCATCCACAGCTCGGCCTCGGGTTCCTCGGTGGGTGCGGAGCGCCCCTGCATGCCGGCGAGGACCGATCGCGATCCCCACGCGTAGTGCTGGATCGGATTGGTCATCCTCAAGAACTCGGCCATGTCGAACATGTAACCACAGCGCCCCGGAAAACGCCGGACTACCGGGGTTCACCGATCCCGCTCACGTAGAATCGGGACGGTGACCACAGATCTTTCCTCATCATTCAAGGCGTACGACGTCCGCGGCATCGTGGGCGAGAGCATCACCGCGGACAGCGTGCGCGCCACCGGTGCCGCGTTCGTGGACGTCCTGGGCCTGGCCGGCTCCGGGGTGGTCGTGGGCGGCGACATGCGCCCCTCTTCCCCCGAGTTCGTGGAGGCGTTCGCGGCCGGCGCCACCCGCCGCGGTGCGGACGTCACGGTGATCGGCAGCATCTCCACGGACGAGCTGTACTTCGCGTGCGGCACCCTGGACAGCGCCGGCGTCACCTTCACCGCGAGCCACAACCCGTCCGAGTACAACGGCATCAAGATGGCCAAGGCCGGGGCCGTCCCCGTCTCCTCGGACACCGGCCTGTACGAGATCCGCGACGTCGCACAGCGCTACCTGGACGCCGGGGAGATCCCGGCCTCCGAGCACCGCGGCCAGGTCTCGCGCCGGGACGTACTGGGTGACTACGCCCATTACCTGCGCAGCCTGGTGGACCTCTCCGGGATCCGCCCCCTCAAGGTCGTGGTGGACGCGGGCAACGGGATGGCCGGGCTGACCACTCCGGCGGTGCTCGGGGACGCACTGTTGGACCCGCTGCCGCTCGAGATCGTCCCGCTGTACTTCGAGCTGGACGGCACGTTCCCCAACCACCCCGCCAACCCACTCGAGCCCGCCAACCTCGAGGACCTGCAGCGGGCCGTGCGCGAGCACGGTGCGGACATCGGGCTCGCGTTCGACGGCGACGCCGACCGCTGCTTCGTGGTGGACCAGAACGGTGATCCCGTCTCCCCGTCCGCGGTGGCCGCGATCGTCGCCGAGCGCGAGATCACCCGGGCCCGCGCCGCGGGTGAGGACCGGCCCGTGGTGATCCACAACCTCATCACGTCCAAGGCGGTCCCCGAGCGGATCGAGGCCTCGGGCGGGCGTGCCGTGCGCACGCGCGTGGGCCACTCCTTCATCAAGGCGGTCATGGCCTCCGAGCGCGCCGTCTTCGGCGGTGAGCACTCCGCGCACTACTACTTCAAGGACTTCTTCAACGCGGACACGGGCATGCTCGCCGCGATGCACGTGCTGGCCGCGCTGGGTGAACAGGACGCGCCGCTGAGCGATCTCATGCGCACGTACGACCCCTACGTGGCCTCCGGCGAGATCAACTCCGAGATCGAGGACAAGGCCGCCGCGGTGGACCGCGTCCGGGCACACTTCGCAGCCACGGACCCCGCCGTGCAGGTCGAGGACATGGACGGCACCACGTTCACCCACCCCGAGCAGGGCTGGTGGTTCAACCTGCGTCCGTCCAACACCGAGCCGTTCCTGCGGCTCAACGTGGAGGCCCCGGACGCCGCCGCCATGGAGTCGGTGCGGGACACCGTCCTGCAGCTCGTCCGGCAGGACTGAGCCTGCCCGGGCGCCGCGGGTCCCACCCGCGGCACTCCCGCTCGAAACGCCGTCCCCGGGCACCCGCCGCGGGCTGCCCGGGACGGCCCGCAGAACACGACGACGCCACGCGGCCCAGGTGGCCACGCGGCGTCGTCGTCATGTCAGGGAGGCTCAGGCGTTCGCGGCGCGCGCCTCATCGTGGAGCATCCACTGGTCGGGACCGAAGATCTCGTAGTGAATGTTGCGCCCCGGCACACCCTTCTCGATGAGCTGCGAGCGCAGCGCCTTCATGAAGGGCAGGGGGCCGCACATGAACGCGTTGGTGTCCTCGTCCACGTCCAGGTCCACGTCCGCGATGTTCATGAAGCCCTCGTGGTCGCCCTCACCGGGGGTCTCCATCCAGGTGATCATCGTGGCGTTGGGCAGGCTGTCCACGAGACGCTCCATGATCTGGCGGCCGGGCCAGCGTTCCTTGGAATGATCCGCGTGCAGCACGGTGACCTTGCGCTGCGAACCCTCCTTGGCCAGGCGGTCCAGGAACGCGACGATGGGTGTGGTGCCGATGCCGGCCGAGGCCAGCACGAGCGAGCCGTGGCCCTCGTCCAACACCACGTCACCGTAGGGGTTGGAGATCTCCAGGACGTCGCCCTCGTTGATGTCCTCGTGCAGGATGGGCGTGACCTCGCCGTGGGGATCCTTGCGGATCACCACGCGGCGGTGGCCCTCCTGGGACGGCACCAGTGTGAACTGGCGGGGCTGGCGGATCCCGTCCTTGACCTTGACCTGGATGGTCACGTACTGACCGGGGATGGAGCGGGTCAGCGGGGTGTCGTCCGCGGGTTCGAACTCGAACGCCACCACGCCTTCGGCAATGTCCTCCTTGGACACGAGTCTGAAGGGCGCGAACATGACGTCATTGGCCTGCTGACCGTAGAGGCCCTTCTCGAGCTTGATCAGCGCATCCGCCATGAGCCAGTACACCTCGTCCCATGCGGCCACGACCTCGGGGGTCGCGGCGTCACCCAGGTCCGCGGCGATGGCCCCGAACAGGTGCTCATGGACGGTGGGGTACTCCTCGGGCAGCAACCCCAGGGACGCGTGCTTGTGGGCCACGCGCGAGAGCACCTCGTCCGGGTAGGAGTCCGGGTGGTTGAGCAGGTGCGAGGCGAAGGCCGCGATGGAACCGGCAAGCGCCTGCGGCTGGGTGCCGTTCTTCTGGTTGGAACGGCTGAACATGCCGTCCAGCAGATCGGGGCGGGCGTTGAACATGGACTTGTAGAACTCGGGGGTGATCGCGGGGATCCGCTCGGCGATCACGCCGATGGTTTGCTCGATGACCGGGCGGGACTTCTGGGACAGCATGATGATTTCCTCTCATCGCGGTGTGACGAGAGTCAATTTAGCATTTGAAATGCACGTTAAAGAACCGGCGCTCCATCCCTGGTGGCGGGGGTTCGCACGCTCGGGGGACGCAGCCCCAGTTGCACCGCGATGGGGCCCACCTGGCGGGGGTTCACGAGGTCCGCGATGGTGATGCCGTCCAGTTCCCGGTAGAAGGCCTCACGCGCCCCGGCCAGGGCCCGGCGCAGCCGGCAGCCATGGTTGAGCGGGCACGCGACCTCGTCCGCCTCGCACTCCACGATCGCGGTGTCCGCCTCCAGGATCCGCAACACCTGGCCCACACTGGCCTCCCGGCCCTCGTCCGTGAGCATGACCCCGCCAGCGCGCCCGCGTTGCGAGCACAACAGGGACATCCCGCGCAGTTTGGCCACCGTCTTGGCCACGTGGTTGTACGGCGCCCCCACGCCGTCCGCGATGCGCTGCGTGGACATCATGGTGTCCGGGGGCAGCCCTCCCATGAGCAGCAGCACCCGCAGCGCGATGTCCGAAAAAGCTGTCAGCCGCACAGTTGTCCCTTCGTCACCGGCCCGCCCTCAGCCCACCGATGACGACGCCGCGCGGCCGGTCTGGCCGCGCGGCGTGATCATACAGGATGGCCCGGCCCGCGTGGCAACGCGGATCGGGAGACCGGCGTCAGCTGTTGCGCAACCGGTCCTCGAGCCCGGCGCGCTGTTCGAGGATCACCTCGGGCACGTCGCCGAGGCGCGCGAACCACTCGTCGATCCCGGGCAGTTCTTTGAGCCACTCGTCCTTGTCCACGCGCAGCGCGGCCTCGAGATCGGCGTCGGAGATGTCCAGGCCGGTCAGGTCCAGGTCCTCCTTGCCCGGCACCACACCCACGGGGGTCTCGTGTCCCTCCGCGGTGCCCTTGAGGCGTTCGACGATCCACTTGACCACGCGGGAGTTCTCCCCGAAGCCGGGCCACGCGAAACCGCCCTCCGGGGTGCGGCGGAACCAGTTGACGTAGTAGATCCGCGGCATGTTCTCCTCGCCCACGCGGGCGCCGGTGTCCAGCCAGTGCTCCAGGTAGTCATTGACGTTGTAGCCGATGAACGGGAGCATGGCCATGGGGTCACGGCGCACCACACCCACGGCGCCCTTGGCGGCCGCGGTGGTCTCGGAGGACAGCGTGGCTCCCTGGAAGACGCCGTGTTCCCACCCGAAGGACTCGGAGACCAGAGGCACGGTCGTCTTGCGGCGGCCACCGAAGATGATCGCGGACAGCGGCACACCTTCGGGGTCGTCGTACTCGGGGGCCAGGATCTCGACCTGCTTGATGGGGGTGCAGAACCGGGAGTTGGGGTGCGCGGCGGGGCGGCCGGACTCGGGGGTCCAGTCGTTGCCCTTCCAGTCCGTGAGGTGCTCGGGGATGTCGTCGGTCATACCCTCCCACCACACGCCGCCGTCGTCGGTCAGCGCCACGTTGGTGAAGATGGTGTTGCCGCGTTCGATCGCCCGCATGGCGTTGGGGTTGGTGGACCACCCGGTGCCGGGTGCCACACCGAACAGGCCGGCCTCCGGGTTGACCACGCGCGGGGTGTGGTCCTTGCCGAAGCGGATCCAGGCGATGTCGTCCCCGACCATCTCGGCCTTCCAACCCTCGATGGTGGGCTCGAGCATCGCGAAGTTGGTCTTGCCGCACGCGGACGGGAACGCCCCCGCGATGTAGTGGGACTCCCCCTGCGGGTCGGTGATCTTGAGGATGAGCATGTGCTCAGCCAGCCAGCCCTCGTCATGGGCGATCGCCGAGGCGATGCGCAGCGCGTAGCACTTCTTGCCCAGCAGCGCGTTGCCGCCGTAACCGGAGCCGAAGGACCAGATGGCCCGGTCCTCGGGGAACTGCACGATGTACTTGGCGGGGTTGCACGGCCACGGCACGTCCTGCTCGCCGGGCTGCAGCGGGGCACCCAGGGAGTGGACGCACTCCACGAACTCCGCCTTGTCGCGGGACATCTTCTCGAGGACGGGCGTGCCGATCGTGGCCATGATCCGCATGGAGCACACTACATAGGGCGAGTCCGTGATCTCCACGCCGTACTGGGGCTTCTGAGCGTCCAGTGAGCCCATCACGAACGGGATCACGTACATGGTGCGACCGCGCATGGCCCCGTTAAAACGCTTGGTCAGCGTCTCCTTCATGGCCGTGGGGTCTTCCCAGTTGTTGGTGGGACCGGCACCCTTCTCGGTCTTGGTGCAGATGAACGTGCGCTCCTCCACGCGGGCCACGTCCTCGGGGTCCGAGAACGCCGCGAAGGAATTGGGGAGCTTCTCGTCCGAGAGCCGGACCAGGGTGCCCGCCTCCACCATGAGGTCGGTGAGCCGGGTCCACTCGGCTTCCGAACCGTCTGCCCAGTGGATGTGATCCGGCTGGGCCAGCTCGGCGATCCCACGCACCCAGTCCACGAGCTCCCGGTAATCCGTGGGGGGATTGTCCAGGGACTGCTGGACCTCGCGGTTCAGGGCGGTGGTCCCGGTGGTTGCTGTGCCGTTGTCAGCCATTGACATGTCTCCTCGTTGAGGCCGTCGTACGTGCCGCTTCCCGCCGAGGTGCGCCGCCCGTTCATACTTGCCACGTCACTGTGGAACGGTTCCGGGGGCCGACCTCGCAAGGGGTTGCGCGCGGGTGTGCCTGGAGTCTATCGCGGGGGGGGCCTTCCGGAACGCGAGTTACACCACATCGCGGCCCCGACCACACGGCTCGCACCGCCCAGCCGCCCCGGCACCGCGAGGGCATCGCTCCGGCGCGATTTGTCGCCGGGCACCGGCGGGTGTAAGTTATTACCCGTTGCAAGGGCCTCGGTCGTTGCTTCAGGAGCGCCTGTAGCTCAACGGATAGAGCATCTGACTACGGATCAGAAGGTTGTAGGTTCGAATCCTATCGGGCGCACTTCTTGTCGGACCCCGCATCCCCCAGGATGCGGGGTCCTTCTCATTCACCGCCGCGCCTCGGTATCAGGATCGGCTCCAGGATCGAGGTACCGCCGTGTCCCCTCTCACGACCCCCGTTCGTCGTCTCGCCCTAGGCGCCGCGGCGCTCGCGCTGGCCCTCACGGGGTGCGCGGCTCCCACCGATTCGGCGGCACCCTCCCCGTCCGCCTCCGCGACCACGGGCGCTGCGGCCCCGACGACGGCGCCCGCCGCGCAGTCACCGTCCCCCACCCGGAGCGCGGAAGACGCGACGTCCCCCGCGGCGGCGGCGTCCCCGCAGGACGCCACCGATCACGCGGCGGCCGGGACCGCGCTGGCCGCGCTCGGGGACCTGCCCGTGAAGGGGCGCGCGCCCAAGACCGACTACTCGCGGGACCAGTTCGGCCCGCGCTGGGCGGACACCGATCACAACGGCTGCGACACTCGCAACGACATCCTGCGCCGGGACCTCACGGGGATCGCCGTCAAGCCGGGGACGCACGGGTGCAACGTGAGCTCCGGGGCGCTCGAGAGCCCGTACACCGGAGAGACGATCGACTTCGTGGCCGGGCAGGCCACGAGCTCACAGGTGCAGATCGATCACGTGGTCGCACTGTCGGACGCGTGGCAGAAGGGCGCGCAGCAGCTCGACGCCGCGCGGCGCACCGAACTCGCGAACG
The DNA here is from genome assembly GCF_031844145.1 of Kocuria sp. PD6. Classification (NCBI taxonomy): domain Bacteria; kingdom Bacillati; phylum Actinomycetota; class Actinomycetes; order Micrococcales; family Micrococcaceae; genus Kocuria; species Kocuria sp. PD6. The sequence continues at coordinate 111,524 of NZ_JAUZUS010000005.1, read as the reverse complement.
ACCCGCTCAACCTGCTCGCCGTGGACGGTTCGAGCAACAACACCAAGTCGGACGCGGACGCCGCCACGTGGCTGCCGCCGCGCACCGGCGAGCGCTGCGAGTACGTGGCCACCCAGATCGCGGTCAAGCAGCGCTACGAGCTGTGGGTCACCGACGCCGAGAAGAACGCCATGGTGCGCGTGCTCGACACGTGCCCCGAGCAGCCGCTGCCCGAAGCGCGTCCCATCCCGGATCCCGCGGACTCACCCGCGGCTCCCGTGACCGAGGCGCCGGCTGCGCAAGCGGCAGCGGCCGAGGCGCCCTCGACTCCGGAGGCGGAGGCACCGGCCCCTGTGGCACCCGCTCCGGCCGCACCCGGTGCGGGCGCGGGATCCGATCCTGCGGACGCTGCCGTCGCGGAGGCCGAGGCGCCCGGTGCGGGAGTTCCGGGCGTTCCGGGTGCGGACGTCTACTTCTCGCGGTGCGCCGAGGCGCGCACGGCGGGGATGGCCCCGCTCTACGCCGGCACGCCGGGGTACCGTCCCGGCTTGGACGGCGACGGCGACGGCGTGGCCTGCGAGTCCAGGAGCTGAGCACCGGCTCGGGGTGAACTCCACACCCGAGGGGGCTCCGCATGAGCTCCATGCCTGCGGCGCATGGAACCGTGCGGGTTCTAGACCCCCGGGGTGTGGAAGCGCGTGAGGCGGGCGTCGGCGCCGTCGAGCACGGCCCAGTCCCCGGGGACCTCGAGCACCGCGGTGCCCCCGGTCGGGAAACCCGTGGCGGCCTCCATCATGGCGTCCTGGTCCGAGTCACGAGAGGCCAGGCGCAGGACGGTGTCCAGCACCCCGGGCATGTGGGCGACCACCATGAGGGTGCGCACGGTTTCCGGGGCGTGGTTCACGGCGGCGATGATCTGCGCGTCCGTGGCGTCGTAGAGCCCGTCCCACAACTGCGGAGTGGGGGCCTTCTCCCCGAGTTCATGGCACACCCACGTGATGGTCTGGCGGGTGCGCAGCGCCGGGGACACCAGGATCATGTCCGGCGCGGCATGTTCGGCCAGCCACCGTCCCACGTCCGCGGCCTCACGGGCACCGCGCGTCAGCAGGGGGCGGTCGTGGTCCGGGACGTCCCGCGGGAAGTCCGCTTCCCCGTGCCGCATGATCACCAGGTGCTTGAGGTCGTGGGGTGCCATGGGCCCCAGTGTGTCACGGCGGGGTGCAGCCCGGTCACGGAAGCAACGCGACGGCGCGCTCCCGGGTGAGCGCGGTCTCGCGACTGAGGAGGATCAGATGGAGTACTCGGGCGCGGCCCACACGACGACCTCGGGGTGGTCGTAGAACCGGTACCCCTGACCGCGAACGGTGCGCACGGTGTTGGCCAAGCGACCCAGCTTGGAACGCAACCGCCGCACGTGCACGTCGATCGTGCGCTCGGAGGGGACCTCCTCGGCGTCGCCCCACAGGCTGTCGAGCAGCTCGGTGCGGCCCACGGTGCGGGTGCCGTTCTCCACGAGGTAGTTGAGCAGTTCGAACTCGCGGTGGGTCAGGTTCAGCAGCTCCCCGTCCAGGAACACTTCGCGGCGGGAGAGGTCGATCAACACGCCCACCCGCTGACGGTCAATCGCGCTCCCGGCACCGGCCGCGGGCAGCGGCGCAATGGGTTCGATCACCGGGTCCGAGAACGTGGGGTCACCCAACGCGCTGCGCACGACTTCGAGGTCCGTACCTTCCGCGTGCACCGGGGCGAGGGCCACGGCGGCGTAGGAATCGGACTCGGGGACCGCGGAGCTGATGAACTGGCGGACGTCCTGCACGAGCTGCACGAGGTTGATCCCGCGGTCGGCGGCGGCTTGCTCGTCCACGCCCACGTAGATCACGAAGCCGCGGGCCTCGGTGGGCTGCTGCCCCGCGCCCGGTTGACGTTCCAGGCGTGAATCGGCACCGTGTTCGGCGGCGACGGAACGCAGGTGTCGGAAATCCTCAGCGGTCCCCACCATGCGATGCGCCCCGCGGGGTCGGGCCGTGGACTGGGCTCCACCCAGTCGGTGTCGCTGCGAGATGTGGACGTAACCCGGTGCGCCTGACATTCGAACCCCTGCCTCGTGATGCCCCCGTTCCCATGAATTCCCTGGAAAACGGCATTGTCATCATGTTCTGCGACGCGCGGCTGGACTGGCAAGTAATATATGGGTTTTTTTCTCACATAGTGAGACCTACTCTTGATTCACGCGATCCCATGGCGAAATGGATTGCATTCTCGCCGAGATGGGGGGCTACTTCCCCGCTCGAGATGCTTTCCGAGAGCCGACGAGCGGGGGCCTCAGTGCGCGACGCCGTACAGGCGGTCGCCCGCATCCCCGAGGCCGGGAACGATGTACGCGTTCTCGTCCAGTCGTTCGTCCACGGACGCCAGCACCACATTGACCTCGCTGTCGTCCAGTTCCCGGGTCAACCGGTCGAGGCCCTCGGGCGCCGCCAGCAAGCACACGCACGTGATCTGTTCGGCACCGCGGCGGTAGAGGAACTTGATGGCCTCGCTCAGCGTGCCACCCGTGGCGAGCATGGGATCGAGCACGTACACCTGACGGCCCGTGAGATCGTCCGGCAGCCGTTCGGCGTACGTGATGATGTCCAGCGTGGTGTCGTCACGCGCCATCCCCAGGAACCCGACCTCCGCGGTGGGGATCAACCGGGTCATCCCCTCGAGCATGCCCAGCCCCGCGCGCAGGATGGGCACCACGAGCGGCCGCGGGTACGCGAGCGCGATCCCCTGGGTCTCGGCCACCGGGGTCCGTACCGTGACCGGCTCCACGCGCACGTCCCGGGTCGCCTCGTACGCCAGCAGTGTGACCAGTTCCTCCACCAACAACCGGAACACCGGGGAGGAGGTGTCCTTGTCGCGCAGCACACTCAGTTTGTGGGCGACCAGGGGGTGATCCAAGACAGTGACTCGCATACCTCAGAATCTAGCAGCCGCCGCAGGGCCCGCGGACGTCACGGATTCATCACACGCCGGGGAAGATCAGCCGAGGGGACGAGGACGTGCCATAGGGTCATACGGGAGACTCGACATGGTTCTGCGCACGGCAATCCTCGGAAGGGACACCTGAATATGACGGCTCCGGTTCTCGAAACGGAGAATTTGGTCAAGATCTACGGCAGAGGAGAAACCCGCTTCGACGCCCTCAAGGGCATCAACCTGGAGATCGACAAAGGCGAGTCCGTTGCGGTGGTGGGAAAATCCGGTTCGGGCAAATCCACTCTCATGCACCTGCTGGCGTTGCTGGACGCCCCCACGCACGGCGTCGTGGCCCTGGAGGGCAAGCCCACCGGGGATCTGAATGCCAAAGAAATCAACGAACTGCGCAATTCCGCGTTCGGTTTCGTGTTCCAGCAGTTCTTCCTGACTCCCAATCAGAGCGTGTTGGAAAACGTCACGCTCCCCCTGAAGATCGCGGGTGTTCCGGCCGGTGAGCGCAAACGCCGCGGCATGGAAGTCCTCGACCAACTGGACATGGCGGACAAGGCCGAGAACAAGGCCACCGATCTTTCGGGTGGTCAGAAACAGCGCGTGGTAATCGCGCGAGCCCTGATCAACGAACCCTCCGTGATCTTCGCGGACGAGCCCACCGGGAACCTGGACTCGGCAACGTCCCGGGTTGTGGAGGATATCCTCTTCGGGCTCAACCGGGACAAGGGCATCACCCTGGTGGTCGTGACCCACGATCTGGACCTCGCGCAGCAGTGCTCCCGGCAGATCTACCTCGTGGACGGGCAGATCGTACCGACCCCGGAGGCGGCCACGAACGACGTCGTCGATCGGCAGCCGCGCCGCGCCGCGCACCCGGCGGGCGCCGACGACGCCACCGGGACCGTCCGGATCACCGAGCCCACGACCGGCGAGATGATCACCCTCAGCGAGGCCGACGCCGCCGAGCTCACCCGCGCCACCCAGGAACCCGTGCGGCCGGGCAAGCACGCCGCCCCTTGGGCCACCAACACCCCACACCGCCCGACCGACCAGCCAGGAGCCACCGCGTGAAATTCCTCGATCTGCTGCGCACGGCGATCGCCAACACGTTCCGGTCCAAGGCCCGCACCATCCTGACCGTGATTGCCATCTTCATCGGTTCCTTCACGCTCACGCTGACCTCGGGCATCGGCACCGGCGTCAACGACTACATCGACAAGACCGTGGCCGCGTTCGGTAACCAGAACGCCCTGTACGTCCAGAAGGTGTCCGAGCGCTCCACCCCCGGCTCCGACCAGGAGGACGGGCCCACCGAGTACGACCCCGAGCGGGCCAATGTGCAGACGGGGTTCGGTTCGATCGCAGGGCTCACGGACGCCGACATCGACAAGATCAGGGATATCGACGGCGTGGAGTCCGTGGACCCCATGTACATGGTCACGCCCACCTACCTGGAGGCCCCCGACGGCAAGAAGTTCCAGCTGAGCCTGGGCTCCCCGGCGGAAGCGGAAGGGCTGCAGCTGGAGGCCGGTGAGGCCCCGGACCGGTCCGCGGACGAGATCCTGCTGCCCGCCTCCTGGGTGGCGCCCCTGGGCTTCGACTCCAACGAGGACGCCGTGGGCAAAACCGTGACGATCGCCATGCGCAACGCCGCCGGCGAGACCCGAGCCTTCGACGTCCGGGTCTCCGGCATCAGCCAGGCCTCCCTCGCGGGCGCGTCCACCAGCCCCATTCCCTCATCGGAGCTGAACAAGAAGCTGTACGAGTACCAGACCTCGGGCTCACCCCGGGAGATGCCCAACACGTACTTCACCGCCACGGCCAACTTGAGCGACAACACCGAGGTAGGCCCCATCAAGTCCCAGCTCGCGGACGACGACATGCTGGGCGTGACGGTCGAGGACCAGCTCGGGATGTTCCGGGCCGTGATCAACGGGATCGTGTGGATCCTCAACTCCTTCGCGATCATCGCGCTGCTCGCGGCCGGATTCGGCATCGTGAACACGCTGCTCATGTCCGTCCAGGAACGCACCCGCGAGATCGGGCTCATGAAGGCCATGGGAATGAGCGGGGGCAAGGTCTTCGGCCTGTTCTCCCTCGAGGCCATCTTCATCGGTTTCCTGGGCTCCGCGATCGGAGCCGCCGTGGGCGTGGCCACCGGCAGCATCCTCAGCGGGGTCCTCTCCAACGGGTTGCTTTCGTCGCTGCCCGGGCTGAGTCTGTTCTTGTTCGACCCGCTCAAGATCGTGATCATCATCCTCGCGGTGATGTTCATCGCGTTCCTCGCCGGGACCATCCCCGCCATGCGGGCGGCCCGGCAGGATCCCATCAATGCCCTTCGATACGAGTAATCCCCCCACACTCACGCAGTATCACTCGCACGATGCACAGGAAGGACAGTCCTCATGAGCAACGACACCCCCAACAACAACCCGCACAACCCTCCGTACGGTGACCCGGGCGCGACCCAGCCCGTGCCGCCCCAGCCCCGCGGGCAGGGCGCAGTCAACGGCGCGCCCCAGGGCCAGCAGTACGGCATGACCGGCGGCAAGTACGGCACCTCGGAGTACAACCCCAACCAGTACACCGGCACCATGGACCGCCCCTCCACGGTGGACAAGCTGCTCAAGCTGACCCTGGCGTCCCTGGGGCTCTACGTCCTCAACGGCATCATCGGCCTGATCGCGGCGAGCAGCGTGGACTACACCCAGATGTACCGCGACATGGGCCTGAGCACGGAAATGGCGGATCAGAGCGCGAGCCAGATGGCCATGACCACCGGTCCCGTCGCCAGCATCATCAGCCTGATCATCGGACTCGCGCTGTACTTCCTGGTCTACAACGGCCTGAAGAAGGGCAAGAACTGGGCTCGCATCCTGGGCACCGTCCTCGCGGCCATCGCCATCCTGAGCGGAATCTTCGGCCTGTTCGGTGTCTTCATCTACCCCGCGCCGTGGAACATCATCATGGCCATCCTGATGATCGTGAAGGTCGTGGTGGACATCCTGTGGATCGTGACCGCGTTCCGCGCCCCTACCTCCGCGTGGTTCAACCAGAACCGCGTCCAGCGCTGACACAGCGTGGCATTACCGCACACCGCCAGGTCCATCCAGCTCTCGGGCTGGATGGACCTGGCTCTGTCAGAGGCCCGCGCCACGGAAGGCACGGGGGACGTGCCGATCGGCGCCGTCGTCCTGGACCCGGACGGCCGGGTCATCGGGCGCGGGTACAACCGCCGCGAGGCCGACGGCGATCCCACCGCCCACGCCGAGGTCCTGGCCCTGCGAAAGGCTTCCCGCGCGCTGGGGTCCTGGCGGCTGGAAGGCTGCACCCTGGTGGTGACGCTCGAACCGTGCGCCATGTGCGCCGGGGCGATCGTGCTGGCTCGGGTGCCCACCGTGGTGTTCGGGGCATGGGACCCCAAGGCGGGGGCGTGCGGATCGGTGTTCGACATCGTGCGTGATCCGCGCCTGAACCACTGGGTGGAGGTCACGGGCGGGGTTCGCGAGGCCGAGTGCGCCGCCTTGCTGCACGAGTTCTTCCGGGGCCACCGCAACCCCTGAGCCGGGCCGCGCCCAGCCCTGGTTTGGAGGGGTTGCGCCCCGGGCTGTAAAGTGCTGGGAGTTGGTGACGTGTCCGAGCGGCCGAAGGTGCATCACTCGAAATGATGTTTGGTGTCAAAGCCAACGTGGGTTCAAATCCCACCGTCACCGCCAAATTTCGAGGCCCCTGCCTCCCCGAATTTCCGGGGAAGCAGGGGCCTCGTTCATGACCGGAGCCGGTTCACCCCCGGCCCGCGAAGCCGTCCACGAGGGCCACGGACTCCGGAGTCCCGGAGCGCTCGGCGATCACGCTGATCTCCTCCGCCAGGTGGGTCTCGTACTCCGCGACGACGCCGCGGCGCAGCAAGCGCTTCGTGGACCCGTAGGAACCGGCGGTTCCCGCGACGAAACGGTCCTCCACCTCCGTCAATCGCTCAGCGAACTCCTCCGCCGAAACGGATTCAGCAGCAATCCCCCACTCGACCGCTTCCGTCCCGGTGAGCCGGCGACCCCCGAGGGTCAGTTCCACCGAACGTTGATGCCCCACTGCGCGGGGCAGCAGATAGGACACACCGGTGTCCGGCGTCAGGCCGATCGCGGCGTAGGCGGCGAGCACGGTGGCGTCCTCCCGGATGAGCGCCCAGTCGGAGTTGAGGATCACCCCCAGTCCGGCCCCGGCCGCCGTGCCATTGACCCCGGCGATGATGAGCAGCCGCGAGCGCACCATGGCCAGGGCCAGATCCCGGGCCGCGGAGGCGAGTTCCCGCAGGAACCCGGGACGCTCGGTGGCCGGACGACCGGCCATGCCCTTGACGTCACCGCCCGCGCTGAAGAACCGCCCGGAACCCGTGAGGGTCAGCACGTGGACGGTGGGATCGGCTTCCGCCCGTCGCAGGGCGGACAGTGTCTCGCGCGCGAGGCCCAGGTCCACGGCGTTGCCGGTGGCCGCGCGGTCCCACACGATCCGCACCACGCCGGCTCTGTGCTCCACCCGGACGGCATCGGGGTGTTCCACGGTGTCCTCCTGCCTCATACCGGGTTCGTCCGTTCCGCCCGCAGTTCGCGCTTGAGCAACTTGCCGGACTGGTTGCGGGGCAGCTCCGCGACGAAGTCCACACGCTTGGGCACCTTGTAATCGGCCAGGCGGGCCTTCACATGGGAGCGCACCGACTCCGCGGTGAGCTCCGATCCCTCCTTGGGGACGATCACCGCCGTGACGGCCTCGATCCACCGTTCGTCCGGGAGCCCCACCACCGCGACCTCGGCGACGTCGGGCAGCTCGTAGATGCAGTCCTCGATCTCGCGAGGAGCCACCAGGACACCCCCGGTGTTGATCACGTCCTTGATCCGGTCCACCACCTGAATGTACCCCTGTTCGTCCTGCACCACCTGGTCCCCGGAACGGAACCAGCCGTTCACGAACGCGTCCGCCGTGGCCGCCGGCTTGTTCCAGTAGCCGGTCAGCAGCTGCGGGGAGCGGTACTGGATCTCCCCTGGCTCCCCGGGTTGAGCGACCCGGGCCTCGGACGTGACCACCCGCGCCTCCACGTTGAACACGGGACGCCCACACGACGCCGGACGGGCGTCGTGCTCGGCGGGTGTCAGGACGGTGCACAGGGGCCCGAGTTCCGACTGCCCGAAGCAGTTGTAGAACCCGATGCCCGGATAGCGGGAGCGCAACCGTTGCAGCACCGTGACGGGCATGATGGACGCGCCGTACTGCGCCTTGCGCAATGACGACAGGTCCCGAGTCTCGAGGTCGGGGTGATTGCTCAGCGGCACCCATACGGTGGGCGCCAGGAACAGCGAACCCACGTGCTCCTCCTCGACCAGCTGCAGGATCTCGGCGATATCCGGTTCCCGGGTCAATCGCACCGCCGCCCCCAGAGCGAGGTAGGGCAGCAGGAACACGTGCATGCCCGCCGAGTGGTAGAGCGGCATGGCCACGAGCGGACGGTCCTCCGCGGTCAGGTCCAGCGCGATGATCGCGGACGTGTACTCGGCCAACAGAGCGGCGTGCGTCATCATGGCGCCCTTGGGCGCGGACGTGGTGCCGGAGGTGTAAAGCAGCTGCAACAGATCGTGGCCGCGCACTGTCACCCGGACGGCAGCGTCGTCGGCCCGGGGATCGAGCGCGGTCTCCTGAAGCGAGGTGTCGTCGTCCTCGCCGCCGGGCAGCATGGGCAGGACGCGTTCGACGGCGCGTGCTCTCCCGGAGTCCCGGACCTGCGCCACGAGCGGCAACAGTTCGGGATCGGCAATCACCGTGGTGGCCCCGGAGTCCTCGAGAACGTACGCGAGCTCGTCCCCTTTCAGCGCGAAGTTGACGGGGACGTGCACGAGCCCCGCTTGGGCGCACGCGAGGTACAGGATCGCGTAGACGTCCGAGTTCACGCCGAACGCCGCGACGCGCGTCTCCGGGGTCAGGCCCGCATCGGCCAGGCGGCGGGTGTCCCGCCGGACCGCGTCCCCCAGCTCCCGGTACGACCAGCACCGGTCCTGGAAGAGCAACGCGGTGGCACCGCCGTTGCGCGACACGGCCCGTTGCAGCAGAGCCCCCACGGTGTCGGCGCGGGCCTCGCCCTGCGGTTCGTCCTCGGTGGATGGCGGCGTATGCGGTGCGGGATCGGTCATGGCGGGGTTCCCCTCATGGTCGGGTCCTCGGAGTCGGCGCGGATCCAGGGACGACGGCGCTCCCCGGGCCCGCGCGCGTAGTAGCCACAGTGCCTAAGTGCGGGGGTGTTGTCCAGATCACGTCGGCTCCGCGCCACATCCGCCCTCCTCGAATATCTAGTGGAGCAAAAGCAGCTCGGGGGTGCTCGGATGCTGCTTCTACTCAGTAAAAGCAGAGGGGTGCAGGGGGTGCCCACATGCTGGACGCATACTGCACGTTTACTTACTAATAGGTAGAACTGGGGTATGGGCCACCCCCGGATCAAGGGATTCTTTCGTGCAGCCGCTGGAATTCTGAGCTACCCCCAGGACCCGCGGTCCTTCGCGCAGGTCTTCGGCTCCCTGACGAGCGCACATTACACACGAGGCCGCATCACGCACGTGCGGCGCGAGACCCCCGACACCGTGACCCTGTTCTTCACCGCGGGTGAGGGTGGATCCCGCACCGGGCGGGGCAGTGGGCGCGGATCAGCGTGGAAGTGGACGGGAAGCGGATCTGGCGTCCGTACTCCATCAGCGCCCCCGAACACGGTGACCCGTCGATCACCGTCAAAGCGCAGGGCCTGGTGTCCGAACACATCGTTGAGCGCGCCGCCCCGGGCAACGTGCTCTACCTGGAACGCCCCGAAGGACAGTTCCTGCTCCCGGACACCCCCACAGAATTGCTGTTCATGGTGGCCGGTTCCGGGATCACCCCGGTGATGTCCATGCTGCGGACCCTCATGCCGCGCAGGCCGGACCACGACGTCGTGCTGGTCTACGTGTCCCGGAGCCGGGAGTCGTGCATCTTCCACGACGAGATCCTGGAACTCGCGGACCAGTTCCCGGGTCTGCGGCCGGTCTTCTGGTTCACCGAGGAACGCGGCTGCCTCGACGCCTCCGACGCCGATGCCCTGGCCGAGCTGTGTCCCGATCACGCGGACCGGGTGACGTACGCGAGCGGCCCCGACTCGTTCGTCAGCGCCGTGGAGGACCTCTCGCGCAGCCACGGCGGCCCCCCGTGGTGGAACGCTTCGATGTCACCAGGCAGTTCAGCGGCGGCCAACGCGGGGAAGTTTGGTTCACCCGTTCCGAGATGACCCTGGGAGTGGGCCCGGACGAAACCGTCCTGGAGGCCGCCGAACGCGCGCAGCACCAGCTGCCCCACGGATGCCGTATGGGCATCTGCCACAGTTGTCTGGTTCCCTTGACGGACGGGGCCGTGACCAACATCCGCACCGGTGAGCTGCACCGTGAACCCGGTCCCGTCCAGACGTGCGTGACCCGACCCGCTCCCCACGCCGCGATCCGCTGCGCCTCACGGAGGCCGAGCTCGCGGAACTCGCGGCCGATTTCGACGCCGTGCGGGACGAGGTCTTCTCCCGCCGCGGCCAGTCCGACGCCCAGTACATCCGCCGCGTGGTGGTACTGCAGCGTAGCCTGGAGATGACGGGGCGGGCCTGTCTGCTCTTCTCCCGTCACAAACCCCTGTGGTGGGCCGGTGTGGGGTGCCTGAGTGTGGGCAAGATCCTGAATAACATGGAGATCGGCCACAACGTGCTCCACGGGCAGTGGGACTGGATGAACGACAAGGAGATCCACTCGACCACGTGGGAGTGGGACTTCGTGGCGCCGTCGGCGGGCTGGCAGCGCACCCACAACGAGACGCACCACACGTGGACCAACGTGCTCGGCAAGGATCGGGACGTGGGGTACAACGTGCTGCGCATGGACCCCGATCAGCCATGGAAGCCCGTGAACCTGCTGAACCCGGTGATCAACCTGGGCCTGGCACCGGCATTCGAGTGGGGCATCGCGATCTACGACATCGAACTGGACCAGTTCCTGGCCGGCAAGAAGTCCGGGCGGGCCACGTTCGAGGACTTCAAGCGCGTGATGAAGAAGCTGGGCCGCCAGTCCGCCAAGGACTTCGTGTTCTCTCCGCTGCTGGCGTCCCTCACAGGTTCGGGGAAGGCGTCGCTTAAGGGGTTCCTGGCGGCAAACGTGATCCGCAACGTCTGGGCGCACACGGTCATCTTCTGCGGCCACTTCCCGGACGGCGCGGAGACCTTCACGGAGGAGGACGTGCGCGACGAGACTCGGGGGCACTGGTACCGCCGCCAGGCCATGGGCTCGGCGAACATCGACGGTTCACGCCTCATGCACTTCATGAGCGGGCACCTCTCCTTCCAGATCGAACACCACCTCTTTCCGGACATGCCGTCCAACCACCTGGCGCGCATCGCACCCCGCGTGCGGGAGATCTGCCGTAAGTACGGCATCCGCTACACCTCCGGCCCCCTGCCCCGGCAGGTCTTCCAGGCGTGGCGCAAGGTGTGCCGGCTCGCGCTGCCCTGACGACGCCGCCACTCTCGGCCCCGGCGCTCGCATCTACCGGCTCCGAATTCCCAGTGGAGTAGAAGCAGCTCGGGGTACCCGGATTCTGCTTTTACTCCACTGGAGCAGCCGCCCGCTGGGAGGGCCGGGCGGGTAGTTGCCGGGCGGGTGCGCGGGTCGTGAGCCCGCGGGTAGGCGGGCAACTCGTCCTGCCCGGCACGCGTCGCAAGTCCGATAGGTGTTCCCGCGACGCTCCCCTAGGGTGTATTCCGGCACACACTCGCATCGCGGGCGGCCATGTTCCAGGAACCGGACGCGGCCCCGCCCGCGGTCAGGACAGGCAGGAGCATGCATGAGTACCGAAGAAGCCCCCGGGCACCTGGGCGCCAACGGCGAGGACGTCCCGGACGCCCACTACGTGCGCACGAGCGATCACGGTTTCCGCACCACGGTGTACACGCAGGGAGCGTGGAGCCCCCTGGAACAGCACATGGCGGCGTCGTCCGGCCTGCTGGTACACGAGATCGAACGCAACCACCCGCGCGAGGACGTGCTGCCGGTGCGTTTCTCCTTCGACATTCTGGGGGTCATCCCCGGTGGTGAGATCGAGGTGCACACGCGCGTGCTGCGCCCGGGCAGGACCATCGAGTTGGTCGAGGCGACCATGAGCGCCGGCGGGCGGGACTGCATCCGGTTGAGCCTGTGGCGGCTGAAGACCTCGGACACCCAGGACGTGGCCGGCGGGGAGATCGAGCCGCTGACCCCCGTGGAGCAGTGCGAGCCGGTCAATATGTCCGAGGCGTGGGGCGGCGGGTTCATCGGCTCCGTCGAGGCACGTATCGCCCGGCGGCCCCGACCCGGCAACGGCGCGGGCTGGCTGCGGATCACCAAGTCGGTGGTCGAGGGCGAGGAGTCCTCCCCCACCGCCCGGTTCATCAGCTCGGTCGACGCCGCCAACGGGATCGCTCCGCGCGCGGAGATCGGACCGTGGGCGTTCCCCAATGTGGACCTGAGCATCCACATGTTCCGCGCCCCGGTGTCCTCGTGGGTGGGACTCGACACCCGGGTGGAGTTCGGCGGGGACGGCGCGGGCCTGACTCATTCGGAGCTGTTCGACGAGCACGGTCCGATCGGCCGGGTGGCCCAGGCGCTGACCCTGCGCCGGACGAGCTGAGAAGCCGGTGGCCCGCCAGGACTTGGGCGGGCCGGAACCGCCCGGCTCCACCGGGGGTTGAGCAGGGGCCGGGCGGGTGCGGGTCTCATCACACTTCGCCACGCGATGTCCCCGGAGTTGACGCCCGATCATAGAATGGCCGCTAGTTCCCAGTAATCCGCAACATCCGGACGGGGTAGAACCCCAGGAGGTCCAGCCGCGTGAGCAGCATCCTGATCAATGTGACCAACCGCGAGGGCGAACGCACCGAGGGCGTCGAGTGGAAGGACCACGAGACGCTCATGGAGTGCCTCACCCGCCACAAGTTCCCGATCCTCGCCACGTGCGGCGGCAACGCCTCGTGCTCCACGTGCCACTCGTACCTGGACCAGGACACGTTCGTGAAGACGGGCGGGACCAACGAGGAGGAGGAAGACCTCCTGGAGATGCTGGACGACACCCGCCACGACAACTCCCGGCTCACGTGCCAGGTGGAGTGGTCCGAGGACCTCGCGGGCGCGGAGATCACGATCGCCCCCGAGTGGTGATCGTCCGCCGCTGACGCGGTGGCAGCACGACACCGCCGCCCCGGCCCGGCGGTGTCGTCACCGGCGGCCTCGTGACCGGTGACACGAGTTGGTAACGCGGCGCCGCGTGGGTGAAAGTTGGAGCATGACTGCTCTCCGGGATGACCTCACCACACGCGCCGCTTACGTCTCGGACGCCTCGATCTATCGCCGGCTGCCGGCGGCGGTCGCGGAACCGCGCTCGGTCGAGGAGATCCGTGAGCTGTTGTCCACGGCCCGGGCGAACGGCTGGCCTGTGATCTCCCGCGGTGGTGGCACCTCCGTGGCGGGCAACGCGATCGGTGACGGGTTGGTCATCGACACCTCCCGGTACTTCAACCGCATCCTGGAGATCGATCCGCACGCCCGCACCGCCACGATCGAACCCGGTGTGATCTGCGATCAGTTGCGGGACGCCGCGAGCGAGTTCGGCCTGACCTACGGACCGGACCCCTCCACGCATTCGCGGGCCACCGTGGGCGGGATGGTCGCCAACAACGCGTGCGGTTCCCACTCGGTCGCGTGGGGTACGAGTGCGCAGAACCTCGTCTCGCTCACGGTCATGCTCGCCGACGGGCGCGAGGTCACCCTGGACGCGGGCGGCACCTCGGACGCCGCACTGGATTCCCAGCTCACCCAGTTGCGGGACCGGCACCTGGCCATGCTGCGCACCGAACTGGGCCAGTTCCCCCGCCAGGTCTCCGGGTACGGACTGCACTACCTTTTGAGCGAGAACGGTTTCGACGTGGCCAAGGCGTTCGCCGGGACCGAGGGCACGTGCGGGATCATCACCCGACTCACCGTGAAACTCGTGGCCAAGCCGCGCTTCACAGCGCTCGCGGTACTGGGTTTCACGGACGCGATCGCGGCGGCCACCGCGGCCCCGAAGTTCCGCATCCGGGGAGTCACCACGATCGAGGGCATGGGCTCGGACCTGCTGGACGCCCTGCGCACCCGCCCCGGTCAGGAGAACGCGGGCCGTGAGCTCCCCGAGGGCGGCGGCTGGCTCTACTGCGAGGTGGGCGCGGACACCCAGGAGGCCGCGTTCGAGGCCGCCCGGGCGCTGCCGGGACTCGTCGAGGAGACCGTGGTGGATTCCGTGGTCGTGGGCGATCCCGCCGAAGCCCGCGCCCTGTGGCGCATCCGCGAGGCCGGTGCGGGGATCGTGACCCGCTTGCCGGACGGCGGCGAGGCGTGGCCCGGGTGGGAGGACTCCGCTGTGCCCCCGCAGCACCTGGGCGCCTACCTCAAGGACCTCTACGCGCTGCTGGACGAGATGGACCTGCGCGGTATCCCGTTCGGCCACTTCGGCGAGGGCTGTGTGCACATTCGGATCTCCTTCGATTTCAACACGGACGAGAGCGTGGCCCACTACCGCCGGTTCATCGAGCGGGCCGCGGAACTCGTGCACCGCTACGGCGGCTCGGTCTCCGGGGAGCACGGGGACGGCCGTGCCCGCTCGGAGCTGCTCAGTACCATCTACTCCGACGAGGCACGCGGCGCCTTCGCCCGATTCAAACGGATCTTCGATCCCGACAATTTCTTCAACCCCGGGGTCGTGGTGGATCCCGAACCCCTCGACCGGGGCATCCGCCCGGGTCCCGGCGCGCGCACGTTCGAGCTGACCCCGGTCCACGCGTTCTCCGCGGACGACGGCTCGTTCGGCCAGGCCATCAACCGCTGCGTGGGCGTGGGCGCATGCCGCTCGGACTCGGGGGCCATGTGCCCGTCCTTCCACGCGACCCACGACGAGGTGCACTCGACCCGCGGGCGCATGCGGTCCCTCGCCGAGATGCTGCGCGGCGAGCACATCACAGACGGGTGGAAGTCCAAGGAGACCTACGAGGCCCTGGACCTGTGCCTCTCGTGCAAGGCGTGCGCCACGGAGTGCCCCGTGAACGTGGACATGGCCACCTACAAGGCCGAGTTCCTGCACCACCACTTCCGCCAGGGCCTGGGCTCGTTCGTCGGCAAGGACCGCCGGCCCATGGCGCACCTGACCATGGGGTGGATGCCGTGGCTCATGAAGCTCGTGACCAGGGTCCCCGGTTCGCTGCGCGCGGTGAACTTCCTGGAACGCTTCCGTCCCATCGAGGAACTGACCAAGAAGCTCGGCGGCATCGAACCGAAGCGGCGGATGATCCGCTTCAACGACACCCCGCTCACGTCGTGGTTCAAGACCCGCACCCCACAGGGCGCGGTGGCGCGCGGAGGCGGCCGCGCGGCGTCGTCGGCGGAGAAACCGTCCGTGGTGCTGTGGCCGGACACGTTCACGAACTTCTCCGCAGACGGGCCCGGCAAGGCCGCCGTGGCGGTGCTAGAGGCCATGGGCTACCGCGTGCTCATGCCCATGGGAAACGTGTGCTGCGGACTCACGTGGCATTCCACCGGGCAGTTGGACATGACCCGCCGGACCCTGCTGCAGACCCTGGACGTGATGGAGCCGCTGCTCGAGGCTGGCTACCCGATCATCGGGCTGGAACCGTCCTGCACGGTGATGCTCCAGCACGACATCACCGAGCTGCTCCCGGATGACCCGCGCGCCCACAAGGTCCGGGCCCTCACGGTCACGCTCGGTGAGTTCAGTGCGCGCCACGCCGAGGACGGCGGGGACTGGCCGTTCGACACGCTCGAGACCCACGCGGGACCGGGCACCGCGGTGTGCCAGGTGCACTGCCACGAGAAGGCCCAGGGCGACTTCACGCCGGAACTACGCGTGCTCGAGAAGCTCGGGGTGGACACCGCCGTGGTGGGCGGTGGCTGCTGCGGTCTCGCCGGCAACTGGGGCTTCGAACCAGGTCACCACGAGATCTCCCAGACCCTCGGGGAACGCAACCTGTTCCCCGCGATCCGTGCCGCGGGGCCCGGTTCGATCGTGCTCGCGGACGGTTTCTCGTGCCGCACGCAGATCGCCCAGGGCACCGACGCGGAAGGAGTTCACCTGGCACAGGTGATGTATGCCGCATTACGCGCGGAAAAGTAGCACACTGTTGCCATGAGGAGTCACTTGCCCGTCCCCCGGGGCACCCACACCGTCACCCGTCCGTTGCTCGCGGCCACCGCGCTGAGCGCTCTCATGGTCCTCTCGGCCTGCGGTTCCTCGGACGGCGCCTCGTCCGAGGAGCAGAACACCGCACCCGCCGGCGCCTCCGTCTCCGCGAGCGCCACGGCGTCCCCGAGCGCCTCGTCCATGTCCCCGAGCCCGTCGGCCAGCCGGTCCGCGAGCCCGTCCGCGAGCCCCGAGGCCACCGAGGCCACCGAGGCCACGGAAGCCACAGACGCCGCGGCGTCCGGTGGACAGGAGGGGCAGGCCGCGGAGTCGGCGCAGCCGTCCGCCGAGCCCGATCGCCTCGCGTCCGCTCCCGAGCTGGGCATGCCCACTGCGAGCCCGTTCGACCAGGCGAAGGCGGATGCCCAGCGCGCCGGCGGCACGTGCAGTGCCGGGCAGCTCTCCGGATCGCTCACGCCGCAGCAGGGCGCGGCGGGTTCGGTCATTGCGTCCCTCACGCTCACCAACAACGGCTCCGCACCGTGCACCCTGAGCGGCTACCCGGGTATGTCCTTCGTGGACGCGAACGGTGCTCCCGTGGGTGCGCCGGCCTCCCGGGACGCCTCGGGTGCGGGCACCGTGACCCTACAGCCCGGCGCGTCCGCGAGCGCCGGGGTGCGGATCACCCAGCCCGGTGTGATCGGTCAGGTGTGCAACCCGCACCAGGCCGCGGGCGTACGCGTGTACCCGCCGGACAGCTACGAGTCGCTCGTGGTGCCCTACTCGGGTCAGGCGTGCGGCAACCCCAAGGTCTCCCAGTTGCAGGTCAAGGGTTTTGGGTCCTGACCCCGTCCTGAACCTTTTCTCCCCCGCGACCGCGCAGTGGTTCGACGCCGCGTTCAGCGGGCCCACGGCGGCCCAGCGCGGCGCGTGGGAAGCCATCTCGGCGGGCCGCCACGCTCTCGTGGTGGCCCCCACCGGTTCCGGTAAGACGCTCGCGGCGTTCCTGTGGTCGATCGACCGCTTGCTGACCAACAAGAAGGCGGACGGGTCCGACGACGCGGAGGACCGCACCTCGGTGCTCTACATCTCCCCGCTCAAGGCCCTGGGCATGGACGTGGAACGCAACCTGCGCGCACCGCTGATCGGGATCACCCAGGCCGCCAAGGCCGCCGGCGGGGAGCCCCCGGAGATCTCGGTGGGTGTGCGCTCAGGTGACACCCCGCAGGCGATCCGCCGCGCCCTGTTGGCGCATCCCCCGGACGTGCTCATCACGACCCCGGAATCGCTGTACCTCATGCTCACCTCCAAGGCGCGGGAGACCCTGCGCCACGTGAACACCGTGATCATCGACGAGGTGCACGCGGTGGCCGGGACCAAACGCGGGGCGCACCTGGCGGTGAGCCTCGAACGCCTCGACGACCTCATGGAACGTCCCGCCCAACGGATTGGGCTCTCCGCGACCGTGGAACCCGTGGACACCGTGGCCGGATTCCTGGGCGGCTCCCAGCCCGTGGACGTGGTGCGCCCGCCCTCCGAGAAGGACTGGGACCTCACGGTGTCCGTGCCCATCCCGGACATGACCGTGTTGGGCGGGGCGGCGGCGTCGCCGTCGTCCGGGGACCTGGACGGCAACCTGGAGGCGTCCGACTACCAGGCCACCGCGTCCATCTGGCCCCACGTGGAGGAACGGATCGTGGACCTCGTGGAGGCGCACCGTTCCACAATCGTGTTCGCGAACTCGCGTGGCCTCTCGGAGAAACTCACTGCGCGACTCAACGAGATCCACGAGTTCCGGCTCGCCAACGCCGCGGAAGAGAGCCCCGCAGATTTGGACGGTGGCGATCCCGTGGCGCTGGGTGATGCGCTCTCCGACCTCCTGGACGGCGCCGCCGCGCAGGCCGACGACGCCGCGCGCAGCGAGGGCGCGGTCAGCGCTTCTCGGGCCCGCGACTCCGCCCCCGCGGACATCCCCCGCCAGCACAACCGCCACGAGGGCGCGTCCCCGGTGCTCGCGCGCGCCCACCACGGCTCGGTGTCCAAGGACCAGCGCGGTCTGATCGAGGAGGACCTGAAGACCGGGCGGTTGCGGTGCGTGGTGGCCACCTCCTCCCTGGAGCTCGGGATCGACATGGGCCACGTGGACCTGGTGATCCAGATCGAGTCCCCGCCTTCGGCGGCGTCCGGTTTGCAGCGCGTGGGCCGCGCGGGCCACCAGGTGGGCGAGGTCTCGATCGGGCGGATCTACCCCAAGCACCGCGGGGACGTGCGGGACGCGGCGGTGATCGCTGAGCAGATGCTCGCGGGGCACCTGGAACCGCTGTCCGTGCCCACCAACCCCCTGGACATCCTGGCCCAGCAGACGGTCTCGGCGGTTGCCGCGGAGGACGTGGACGTGGAGAGCTGGTACGACACCCTGCGCCGCAGCGCCCCGTTCCGTTCGCTGCCGCGCTCCGCGTACGACGCCGTGCTGGACCTGCTCGCCGGGCGGTACCCGTCCGACGAGTTCGCCCAGTTGCGGCCCCGGCTGGTGTGGGACCGCGAGACCGGGACCCTGCAGGCCCGCCCCGGTGCCCTGCGGCTCGCAGTCACGAGCGGTGGCACCATCCCGGACCGCGGCCTGTTCCCCGTGTTCCTCGTGGGCGAGCAGGACAGCAAGTCCCCCAAGCGCGTGGGTGAGCTGGACGAGGAGATGGTCTACGAGTCCCGCGTGGGGGACATCATCGCCCTGGGTGCCTCGAGTTGGCGCATCGAGGAGATCACGCACAACCGGGTGGTCGTGGCCCCGGCCCCGGGCGTGCCCGGCAAGCTCCCGTTCTGGCACGGGGACGGTCTGGGCCGGCCCGTGGAACTGGGTCGTGCCACGGGTCGGTTCACCCGTGAACTCGCCGGTGCCCAGGACACCGAGGCCCGCGAGCGCCTGGCCGCCTCCGGCTTGGACGAATGGGCCCGGGACAACCTCATGGCCTACCTCTCCGAACAGCGGGAGGCCACGGAACACGTCCCGGACGATCGCACGCTCGTGGTCGAGCGGTTCCGGGACGAACTCGGGGACTGGCGCGTGGTGTTGCACAGCCCGTTCGGCACCCCCGTGCACGGCCCGTGGGCGCTCGCGGTGCGCGCCCGGTTGGACGAGCGCTGGGGTCTGGATGCCAGTGCCCAGGCCGCGGACGACGGCATCGTGCTGCGCGTCCCCGCCACGGACGAGGAACCGCCCGGGGCGGAGCTGTTCCTTTTCGACCCGGACGAGCTCGAGCGCACCGTGACCGAGGAGGTGGGCGGCTCGGCGCTGTTCGCGTCCCGGTTCCGGGAGAACGCCGCGCGTGCCCTGCTGCTGCCGCGGGCGGATCCCGGTAAGCGCACGCCCCTGTGGCAGCAGCGTCAGCGCTCCGCCCAGTTGCTGGACGTAGCCCGCAAGTACCCGCAGTTCCCGGTGATCCTCGAGACCGTGCGCGAATGCCTGCAGGACGTGTACGACGTCCCCGCGCTGCTGCAATTGCAGCGCGATCTGGCCGGGCGCAAACTGCGCATGGTCGAGACCACCACGGACACCCCCTCCCCCTTCGCGCGCACCCTGCTGTTCGGGTACGTGGCCCAGTTCCTGTATGAGGGCGATTCGCCCCTGGCCGAGCGCAAGGCCGCGGCCCTGTCCCTGGACCCCTCCCTGCTCAACGAGCTGCTCGGTCGCGCCGAGCTGCGCGAGCTGCTGGATCTCGAGGTCATCGAGACCACGGTCCTGCAGTTGCAGCGCCTCGCGCCGGACCGTCGGTTGCGCGGCGTGGAGGGCGCGGCGGACCTCCTGCGCCTGCTCGGTCCCATGACGGCCGACGACGCCGCACTGCGCTTGCGCGCGGAAGCCACCGCAGCGGCGTCGCCCCCCGCGCAGAGCGCGCCGGAGACCCCCGATGCCCCGGAAACCGACGACACCGAGGATGTCGACGCGGCCGAGGACGTGGCCCCCGAGTACCAACCCATCAGCGCGGACGCCGCCCGCGAGCTGCTGGACACCCTGGTGTCCACGAACCGGGCGATCGTCCTGCGCGTGGGTGGGCGCGAGGTCTACTGCGCGGTGGAGGACGCCGCGCGGATGCGGGACGCCCTGGGCCAGCCCTTGCCCATGGGTGTGCCCCTGGCGTTCCTGGAACCGGTCGCGGATCCCGTGGGGGACCTCGTGTCCCGGTACGCGCGCACCCACGGTCCGTTCAGCGTGGCGGAGGCCGCGCAGGCCCTGAGCCTGGGGCCCGCCGTGGTCGAGACCGCGCTGCGCTCGCTCGCTAAGCAGCGGCGCGTGAGCGAGGGGGCGTTCCGCCCGAGCGGGGACCCCGCGGCGTCGGAGTCGGAATGGTGCGACGTGGAGGTGCTGCGGACCCTGCGCCGCCGTTCCCTGGCCGCCCTGCGCGCGGACGTGGAACCCGTGGACCCGCAGGTATACGCCACCTTCCTGCCCGCGTGGCAGCACGCCGTCCCGGGGCACCAGTTGCGCGGGTTGGACGGGGTGCTCACGGTGATCGACCAGTTGGCCGGGGTGCCCGTGCCCGCGTCCGCGTGGGAACCGCTCGTGCTCGCGCAGCGCGTGGTGGACTACCGGCCCGCGATGCTGGACGAGCTCATGGCCGCGGGCGAGGTGCTCTTCTCGGGCGCGGGGTCCCTGGGCGGTGAGGACGGGTGGGTCGCGTTCCACCTGGCCGAGTCCGCGGAGCTGTCCCTGCCGCCCGTGCCGCAGCTTGAGGCCGCCGCCGAGGCCCTGGACTCCACACTGGAACGTGAACTGCTCGCCGTGCTGCGGGCCGGTGGGGCGTACTTCGCGTGGCAGCTCATCCAGCCGCTCGCCGAGGCGGGCGTGTCCGTGGACATGGCCCAGCTGCGCACTGCGCTGTGGAACCTGCTGTGGGCGGGGCTCATCACCAATGACACCTACGCCCCGGTGCGCGCACTCGTCTCGGGCGGGCACTCCGCGCACAAGACGCCCAAGCGCCCGGGCCGTTCCCGTACGGCCGGGCGGCGCGGCGCCGCGCGGTTGCGGGCCGCGTCCCGCGGCCCCGGCGGTGTGGATCCGGCGGCGTCCGCGTCCGGCGACGGCGCTCGCGTCGTTCGCGCCGCGGGGGGCGGTGAGGACCGTGTCACGGCCGGGCGCTGGTCCGTGCTGCGCCCCGAACCGCTCAACCCCACCGTGCGGGCGCAGGCCCAAGCGGAGCTGTTGCTGGACCGCTACGGCATCCTCACGCGCGGTCCCGTGGCGGTGGAGGACGTCCCCGGCGGGTTCTCCACCGTCTACAAGGTCCTGCGCGCACTCGAGGACGCGGGCCGCGCGCGGCGCGGGTACTTCATCGAGGGCCTCGGCGCCGCCCAGTTCACGCAACCCGCGACGGTTGACGTGCTGCGCAGTTTCACGGACGACGACGCCGCTCGCAAGGCCGAACCCCGCGTCCTCGCCCTCGCGGCCACGGACCCCGCCAACCCCTACGGTGCCGCGCTGGACTGGCCGGAAGCGGTGGCTCTCGAATCCAGCACCAAGCACCGCCCGGGGCGCAAGGCCGGTGCCGTGGTGGTGCTCGTGGACGGGGCGCTGATCCTCTACCTGGAACGTGGCGGGAAGACCGCGCTCGCGTTCGTGTCAGACCCGGCCCTGCTGCGCCTCGCGGCGGAGGCCGTGGCCGAGCTCGTGCAGCGCAGGGCCATGGACTCGCTCGTGGTCGAGAAGGTCAACGGCGACTCGGTGCTCTCCTCCGAGGACCTCGTGACCGCGGTCCGGGACGGTCTGCTGGCGGGCGGCTTCTACCAGACCCCGCGCAGCGTGCGGATGCGGGCTCCCGTGGGCGGGGGCAGGTCCGGCTGATACCACTTTGATACCTTGAGGGGCATGGCGATGACTTTGCGGCTGACCGAGGACGACGAACTCGCTCTCGCCGCCCTGGCCGAAGCGGACGGCATCAGCCGTCAGGAAGCCACGATCCGAGCCATCCACGAAGTTGCGGCCCGGAGAGGTCACGAGCGGCAGGTGACCGAAGCGTCGGCGCGTGCACGTGCACGCTATGCCGATGTGTTGGACCGGCTCGGGCGGTGACGCGGTACCTCACGACCGAGGACCTACTCGTGGTGATCAACGATCTCGGAGTCGGCCCATTGCGCGATGTGGGGTTGCTGGAGGCCACGGCGAGTGGCCGAGCCGATCTCCATGATGTCGCCGCAATGCTGCGACGGTGGCACTGACGCCACAGCTGCGAACTGCCGCCGAGCCCACTCCCGTTCGACACTGAACACCCCACCCTACCTAGGAGGCCCAGGTGCCTGAAGGTGATTCCGTCTACCGCCAGTGCAAGATGCTGCGCGAGGCGCTGGAGGGGTCCGTGATCGTGAGCTCGGACTTCCGGGTGCCCTCACTCGCCACATCGGACGTGTCCGGGCGCACGGTCGTGGCCGTGGTGCCGCGGGGGAAGCACATCCTCATCCGACTCTCCCAGGCCCCCGATGCGGCCGAGCTGAGATCCGGGGCCGAGCCCCTCACCCTACATTCCCACCTCATGATGGACGGCACGTGGCGAGTCTTCGACCGGGAACCGGCGGGGGGCGCCACAACCGGCTCCGGCGGGGAACCACGAGCGGCACGCAGCAAAGGTGATGCTCCGGCCGGAAGCGGGCGAGCGGCGTCGTCGTCACGAGCAAGGAACGGAATGCGCACGAGCCGACCCGGGGCGAGTCCCTACCGACCGCGGGGGCAGGCCCGGCGGGGCGGCAGCGTGCGATCGCGTGCGGAGGCGAGGACCCGGCTCAGCGCGGACGTGGCGATCGGGCAGGGCTCGCACACCATCCGTGCGATCCTGCGCACCGAGGACGTGGAGGCCGTGGGTTTCGACGTCAAGGACGTCCGATTGGTGCCTACCCGCCTGGAGGACGAGCAACTCGTGGGGTACCTGGGCCCGGACATCCTCGGACCGGACTGGGACCTGGAGAAGGCCCTCGAGCGGCTGGGTGCGCAACCGGACCGGGCGATCGGCACCGCGCTCATGGATCAGCGCAACCTCGCGGGGATCGGCAACGTGTACCGCGTGGAGGTGCTGTTCATGTCGCGCACCCATCCATGGGTCACGGTCGGCTCCCTGCCGGAGGGCAAGCTGCGCGAGATCGTGACGCTCGCGCACAAGCTGCTGCACCTGAACAAGGACCGCTCGATGCGCTCGACCGTGGGGCAGGCACCGCAGGGGCGCCCCCTGTTCTGGGCGTACGGCAAGGACGGCCAACCGTGTCCCCGGTGCGGCGCGGTGCTGCGGCGCGGAGAGATCGACGACGCTCTGCTCACCGTCCCCGCGCCGGACGGCACCACGACGGCGCCGGGCACCGCAGTGCAGCACCCGCGCAAGATCGTGTGGTGCCCGCGCTGCCAGAGCGAGTGACGGGCTGACGAAAAGGGAATCGGCTGCGGGGTGCGCCCGGGCCTGTCAGGACCGGAACGCACCCCGTGCGCGCGCCGTCGGCGAATCCGGACGTTCCGGTTCGTGGTGCGTCAGCGGGTGACCCAGGTCTTGCCCGTGACCGAGGACCAATGGACGGTGTAGCCCTTGGAGAAGCGTTGGCGCATCTCGGAGCCCACGCGGTACTCCTCGGTGACGGGGTAGCCCCACCCTCGCTCGAAGCCGGCGGCCTTCCAGCGCTTGCCGATCACGCCGGTCTCCTTGATCACGTGCGCGCCGGAGGACGGGGACCACATGAACTTGTACTGGGCACCGCCCGCGGCCCTGAAGTTCTGGTACACGCCGCCGTTGACCAGGCCGCCGCGTTCGTTCATGGTCGGATAGCCGAACTTGGCCGCGCCACCCAGTGCTTGGTACCGGCTCTTGATGCCGCCCTTGACCGTGTAGGCCGGGGGTGCCACGGGCTTCGCGGCCACGGTGTCGGCCTGCGGGCGCGGCGCTGCCGCAGTGACCGTGCGGGTGACGTCCGAGGGACCGCTGCCGGCCGGGTAGCCGTAGGAATCCACGGTGCCCACCAGGCGCCAGCCCTCGCCCGTGCCGGACAACCGGCCGTCCACGTAGGTCAGTCCGATCCCCACGACCTGCATCCGGGGGTCCGTGAGGACCTTGTTGTGCGCGTGGGAGCCCTTCCACCAGTTCATGAGGTCGGGAACCGAGTTCTGCCACGACAGCGCGTGGATCTCCCCCGCCGCGTTGTACCCGGCGGCCCGGCGGTCCGTGAGGAACAGGTTGCTGTGGTCGATGACCTCTTCCTTGACCAGTCGGTCGGACTGGCTCTGGGCAATGCCGGACAGCGACTTGGAGTACTTCACCGGGGCCAAGCCCTTGGATGCCCGGTGTTGGTTGATCAGGTTCAGGAGCTTCTGGGCGTCCGCCGCCCGCGTGCTGCTGGACACGGACACGATGTCGGAGGGTGCGGCCTGCGCGGGGGTGCCGGTGAACAGGCCCCCGCTCAGGATCATGAGAGCCGCAGTGATGGTCGCGGCCAGGTTCGAGAAGGCTCGTCGGGTCGGGGAGTACCCGTCGATGGCAGGAATGCGGTGATGTGACATGGGGACCATTTCGTCGTTGGGCGCACGCGCCCGCACCTCCGTGGCATGACACCACGAGGGTGTGACAGACGTACGCGCTGTGGGGGGACAGCTCGTGGTGGCATGTGCCAACCGACTCGGGGCTGCGTGTACGACAACCCCTGTACGGGCCCAATGAGGGGGGAAGACCCGCTGATAAGGGTACCCCGGGGTAGCCGGGTTTTGGTGTGTGACATCACACTCGGTCGGAACGTTTCGGCATCCTTCGACGGATGGTCAACTTTGCCCTTGCAGGTCAATGTGTCAGAAGTTCGCTGGGCGCCCCGGATCGACGAGCCGTGTGGGCGCTGGGTGACAGACGTGAGTTCACGGTGATCATCTCACCCGTCATGGGATGGGTGAAGGTCAAGGAGCGGGCGATCAACTGCATAGGGTTGTCCGGATCCTCCACGTCGAAATCGTCCAGCGGTACCGGGTACAACTTGTCCCCGCGTAATGGGAGGCCCAACGAGTTCATGTGCACCCGGATCTGATGGGTGCGCCCGGTCAGCGGAGCGATCTCGTAGCAACCCCACTGCCCCGCGTCATCGGTGAAGCGTTCGAGCAGGCGGATGTCCGTGACGGCGTTGACGTCACCCGGTTCCTCGAAGGCCTGCACGACTCCCTGGATCTTGCGGATCCGGGACTCCACGCGCACCGGCTCCTTCCCCACCCGATCATTGACGCGGGCCACGGCCCAATAGGTCTTGGTCACCGTGCGCTCCTGGAACATGCGGTGGAACACCCCGCGGTCCGCCGCGTGCTTGCTCAGCAGCAGCACCCCGCCCGTGGAGCGGTCCAGCCGGTGCACGGCGGAGATCTCGTCGTTGTGGAACTGGCACCGCGCAGCCACCACCACGGAGCGGCGGACGTTCTCGCCCTTCGGAGTGCTGCACAGCCCGTGCGGTTTGTCCACCGCCAGGATCCATTCGTCCTCGTACAGCACGTCGAGGGTGATGGGCGCGGCGTCGTCGTCCGGGACCGGGCGGTGGAACCATACCGAGGCCCCCGCTTCGTAAGGGGTGGCCGGGGTGACGACGGCGCCGTCGTCCCCGCGGACACGACCGGCGGCGACCTCGTGGGCGAACCACGCGGCGTCGTCCGGGAAACGCTGCTGGACGTAGTCCGCGGCCGTGGTCGGGAGACCGTCCAGAGCCCGCAAGACCGGGTCCGGGGAACCCGGGCCGGGCATCCGGACCCGCGCGGGCCCCACGCCGCGCGCCGTGGGTAGCGGAGGGTTCACGCGTCGTCTCACTGCGTGTCCGATCCGGCGGTTACCATGGCCTGGAACCTAACACATGACCGTGAGGCGGCCTACGTGAGCGAGCACACCAGCCCGGAGCGCGTGGTGCTCCTGGACGATCAACACCAACCCACCGGAACGGCCCTGAAATCCACGGTTCACACCGAGGACACCCCCCTGCACCTGGCGTTCTCGTGCCACGTGCTCAACTCCCGCGGCCGGGTCCTGGTGACCCGCCGCGCGCTCGGCAAGCGCACGTGGCCCGGCGTATGGTCCAACAGTTTCTGCGGTCACCCGGGCCCGGACGAGTCCTTCGAGGACGCCGTCGCCCGCCGTGCCCAGCAGGAACTCGGCCTGGAGATCCGCAACCTCACCGTGGTGCTGCCCGAGTTCCGCTATCGCGCCACGGACGCCTCCGGGGTCGTTGAGAATGAGTTCTGCCCGGTGTTCATTGCCGTCGCCGACGACGATCCCCGTCCCGCCGAGTCCGAGGTCGCCGAGTACTCGTGGGCCGCCCCCCACGACCTCGTGGCCGCGGTGGAGAGCGCCCCGTTCGCGTTCAGCCCGTGGCTCGCGGACCAGATCCGCGAACCCGTGCTGCGGGAGGCGCTGGGCTGAGGGCCCAGGTTCACCACCCTGGATCGGGTCACCTTTGGCCGTTGTGTGTTGATCGTCCCTCGGGTCATTCGGGGCGTAGAAATCTGGCATCAGTGTTCTTCTCCAGTGCACCAAATTACCTCCACGCTCGGTGAGTGGGATCGACTCCACCAGCTTCTCCGGGGAGCACCCGACATACACGAGGCAACGGGAGGCCACCAAGACGATCAGCGAGGTAGAAAGCACAAGGTTTTTCCTGAGCTGGGTCTGCTTCTCCAGGCCATGGGCGTAGTTGTTCCGCAGGCTCTTCACTTCTCTCTTCCACAGGTCGTGTGCCCCGGCAGCCGTCCCACAGATTATCGGCACCAGTGGCTGTACATCGTCCAAGATGTCCTGGACACGCTGCTCAAGTGTGGGCTCTCCCAACTGGCTATTGAGGACACGATTTTTCAGGGTGGAGGCTATGAGATCGTCTATTTCCCCTTCATCCTTGGCCCTCGCGATGATGTCCCCGATGGCGCGACGGGCCTTTTTCTTGAGCTTTTGTCAGGGCACCGGTTTTCCCAGAGTGAAGCTTGCGGTGTAGCCCCCTCCAGCGACATGACCATCGTGGAGAAGTCTGCGTCCACGAACCGTTCGCCATGCGTGCCACGAGCTAGAACATTCGCTGTCAGTTCAGGAGCCCGCCCCAGTTCTGGACGTCGTTCCAGCCAGGCAGCAATGAGCTCGACGTCAGACTCGCCCCTCCGAGCGGCCATGCCGTCATGACGTTGATCGTCTAGGGGATTTTCAACCATCCAACCGTCGACCTCCAACGGCCGCTCGGGCCCTCCTGCGATCCTCACTCGGTACCGGTCGACCACAGCCCGGTTCATGCGCAGCAAGGAGAAGAACTCCTACAGGTGGACAGCAAAGCATTGAGTCACTTCTTGTAGCGGCATCGGTTCACGGCCCGTCCACTCCAGCTGTGTCCGCCTGACCAAAAATTTTTGGTGAGCTTCGAATCGTCGCTCACCAGGAAAGGTGAGTCGCACTGTTCCGGGCAGCGGTCCGGCCACCGGCGCGACCAAGTTGTCGAACCCCTGCCGTTCCTCAGCTTGGTCAGAAGTGCTCTCCAGGGACGCGATCGGAGCTTGCGCCCAGGCCTCCAATCCGCTCAGATGCACAAACAGACAAAGTGGGGTGATCTGGGTCGATGCCATACACGAGCTCGCGCACCACGCGCCTATTCCACCCGCAAGTGATCACTCCTCGTGCATTTACTGGGGCCATGCCGAGCACTCGGCCCCGACGGTCGTCCCTGCCTGCCGGCGATGGCCGCACTGAGAGCTAGTCGGCGGGGCGGCGTCGTCGACCGACGAGCCAGCCGGCGCAGAACGCCCAGAGAAGTAGGCCGACCAGGAGACTGACCCACCCCGCGATGGCCGCCGGCGGGAAGAGCGACGACCAGGGATTCTCGCCGAGGGGAGCATACGTTTCCTCGCTCAAGGGGGCGCATGCGAACCACCCGAACGTCAGGGTGGGCGGGTTGGACACCACCAGCAGGGCTCCGCCGAGAACCAGGACCACACCCAAGGACATCAGCACCACCAACCAACGGGGCAGGCGGCGTTGGGAGCGAGATGTCGGGGAATCGATGGGGCCCATGAAGCGAGTGTATGGGGAGGTGCTCAGGGATCCGCGCACGCCCCGACGCGAATTCCTGGTGGAGTAAAAGCACCCCACCACGGGGAAAAGCTGCGATAACTCAGAAAAGGCAGCGGGGGCACCGGGCGAGCCGCAGCAGCACCGGGCGATAAACTCCTCACACACCCCACCCGTCCTCCCAGGAGCCCCGCGATGTCCGAATCCCCCGCCCACCGCGCCGCGAAGGCCGCGCACTCCGTGGACCACCTGTTCGGTGCGCGGGCGCTGCGCGTGCCGGGCACGTACCTGGGGGCTGTCGCGTTCCCGCGCCCGTGGCGGGGGCCGTGGCACTACTGGTGGCAGGCCCATTTGCTGGACGCGTTCGTGGACGCCGCGGCCCGCGAGCGCCACGCCGGCAACCAGGACACCGCTGAGCTGGCCCGCTCCCGCGCGCACCGGTTGCTGCGGGGCATCGCCGTGCACAGCGGCGGGCGGGTGACCAACAACGTGTTCTTCGACGACATGGCCTGGCTGACCCTCGCCCTGGGGCGCCTGCGTGACGAGGACCTCGCCGCCACGGGCCGCACATCGCGCGCGGTGCAGGACGACGGCGCCGCTCTGGCCACGCGCCTCGCCTCCGGTTGCGACGACACCATGGGCGGCGGTGCGTGGTGGAACACCACGCGGGACTACAAGAACACGGCGTCCACCGCCCCGGTGGCGCTGACATTCCTACGCATGCACCGCACTGCCGAGGCTCGCGCACTGCTCACGTGGTTGTTCGACACCCTCTTCGACGCCGAGCGCGGCGTGTTCCTGGACGGCATCCGCATGGCCGCGGCGGGCTCCGGGAAGGAGATCACGTCCGTGGACCCGCACGTCTACACCTACAACAGCGGCCCGGCCCTCGGTGCGGCCCTCGAGCTCGCGGAGGTCACCGCGGACCCCGCCGAGCGCGCGCTGTGGCTCGACCGGGCGGCACGGCTCGTCCACGGCGCGGCCCGGGAGTTCACGGTCCTCGGCCCCCACGGTGCACCCGTGTTGCGCGGCCAGGGCGGCGGTGACGCCGGGCTGTTCACGGGCATCCTGGTGCGCTACCTGGGCGAAGCCGCGTCGTCGTCGTTGCTGGACGACGACGCTCGGGCCACCGCCCGCGCGCTCGTCACCGACACCGCGGACGCCTTGTGGGACGGGCGTCGGGAATTCGATCCGAACGAGGACTTCACGGTGCCCGCCGCGGTGCGAGCGGTGGGCGAGACGGTCGCGGTGTTCTCCCCCGAACCGGCGCAGCACGCGAACCAGGCGCAGCGGGCCGGCGCCCCGGTGGAACTCAGCACGCAGGTGCAGGCGTGGACCGTACTGGAAGCCGCCGCGCGTTCGGCTGATCGCTGAACTCGGCCGCTGACGCCGCGGATTCCTGGCCTGCGGGGGCGTCACGACGGTAGAAACGAACCATGAGTTCAGTACGCACCCCGGACCCCAACCCTGGCTGGCTCAGCGAGGACGACCTCAATCGTGCCCGCGCGTCCCTGCCGATCGTGTACGTACAGGCCATCCCCGTGCGCCTGGACCCGCTCGGTTGCCTGTCCGAGATCGGGTTGTTGCTCACGCCCAACGACGAGGGCCGCATGGTGCGCACGTTCGTCTCGGGACGCGTGATGTACCGCGAGACGGTGCGCGCGGCGCTGCTGCGTCACCTCGAGAAGGACCTGGGACCGCTCGCCATGCCGCAGATGCCGTCCACCACGGTCCCGTTCGCGGTGTCCGAGTTCTTCCCGTCCCCGTCCGAGACCGGGCTGACCGACGACCGGCAGCACGCGGTGGCGCTGAGCTACATCGTCCCCGTGCGCGGTGAGTGCGAGCCCCGTCAGGACGCCCTGCAGTTGTCGTGGATGACCCCGGACGAGGCGCTGTCCACGGATGTCCAGGACGAGTTCGAGGGCGGGCGCGAGGACCTCATCCGCCAGGCGGTCGCCCACGCGGGATGGGGCCGCTGAACAGCGGATGATCTGCCCGGAGGGCGTCACGTGCCCCCGTTGGCCGCTTGCCGCATGAGCGGGATCGCCTGGGTGTCCGCCGCGACCATGGCCCAGTAGCTGTGGGACAGCCCGCTGAGGCTGCCCAGGATGCCGGCCACACCCGTGGCCAGGAAAAACCGACCGCCGTGGGCCCGCGGCTGTCCCGTGGTCAGCCCATGATGCTCCGGGACGGGCACCACCGGTTCCGACGCCCCCAGGTTGGACAGCAACACACCGAGCATCACGCATGCTGTGATGAGAACCCCCGCCTGGGTCTGGTGCGTGAACCGCGCGCGGATGGGCTCGTTGCGCGCGTAGATGGAGGTGAAGGCACCGAATGCCGCGTAGATCGCCAGATCCGTCCGCCCGACGACCAGCAGGAACAACAGGGGCAGGGCGATGCGGCCGGGACGTGGTTGCGCTGGGGCGGTGGGACCCTGAAGAATTCTGTGACCTGACTCACCGGATTGCGCTCGTTCTTTCGGCATCGGGTGCAGGGGACACCACATTGTCTCTCGCTTTCGCGCAACCGGCACAATGGTGTGGTGTCCAGCACCGAATCCCCCTCCCCGTTCACCTTCCGGCTCCACACGCGCCTGCGTGATTCTCCCGTTCCGCAGCAGCGCATCCGGGACAATGGCGGCCAGTTCCAGGCCCGCACGGGCACCATCACCACGCCGCACGGCCCGATCCGTACCCCGGCGTTCATCCCGGTGGCCACGCAGGCCGCCGTGAAGGCCGTGCTCCCGGAGTCCATGGCGGCGGAGGGCGCCCAGGCGATGCTGGCCAACGCGTACCACCTGTTCCTCGAGCCGGGCGACGACATCCTGGAGGCCGCCGGCGGGCTGGGCACCTTCATGAACTGGCCCGGCCCCACGTTCACCGATTCGGGCGGGTTCCAGGTAATGTCCCTGGGTTCGGGGCTCGGCAAGGTCATCGACATGTCCGCGTTCACACCGTCCCCTGGGGGCGCACAGCCCGCCCCCGGGCACAAGCGCATGGCGCGCGTGGACGACGACGGCGTGTGGTTCCGTTCCTACCTCAACGGGGACCTGCACCGGTTCACGCCGGAGGTCTCCATGCGGGTGCAGCACAACATCGGTGCGGACATCATGTTCGCGTTCGACGAGCTCACTACGCTCCACGATTCCCGCGAGTACCAGGAGGACGCCCTGGAACGCACCCGCAAGTGGGCCCTGCGCTGCGTGGCCGAACACTGCCGGCTCACCGAGGCCCGTGCGGACAAGCCCTACCAGGCGCTGTTCGGGGTGATCCAGGGCGCCCAGTACGAGGACCTACGGCGCATGGCCTGCCGGGACCTGGCCGAGATGGGCTTCGACGGGTTCGGGATCGGGGGTGCCCTGGAGAAACGCCAGCTGGGGACCATTGTGCGGTGGTGCACGGAAGAACTGCCCGAGGAGACCCCCAAGCACCTGCTGGGCATCTCCGAACCGGACGACATCTTCACCGCGATCGACAATGGCGTGGACACCTTCGACTGCGTCTCCCCCACTCGCGTGGCCCGCTCGTCGGCCGTCTACTCCCCCGATGGCCGGTTCAACCTCACGAACATCCGCTTCAAGCGCGACTTCACGCCCATCTCGGACACGTGCCCGTGCTACACGTGCGCCCACTACACCCGCGCGTACCTGCGTCACCTGTTCAAGGCCAAGGAGCGCAACGCCGCAACACTCGCGTCCATCCACAACGAGCGCTTCATCCTGGACCTCGTCTCCGGCGCGCGGGACGCCATCGACGCGGGGACGTACTTCGACTACCGTGACGATTTCCTGGCGAGGTACTACGGCGCGCCGTCGACCTCCACTGTTCCTTCCGAAACGGGAGGCCCGCGATGAGCGACCCCAAGCCCGTGCACGCCACCCCAGGTGTCCTGCGCCGCGTGAGCGCGTGCGCCGGCGTGGTGCTCGCGCCCAATCCCGGGCCCATGACCCTCGACGGCACCAACACGTGGATCCTCTCCGCCCCGGGGGACGGCCCGGAGCACCCGAACTACGGCCACCACCCGTCCGCCCAGGGCCGGGGCGAGTGGCCCGGACCGGACGTCGTCGTCGTGGATCCCGGGCCCCTGGACGAGGCGCACCTGCAGGCGGTCGCGGCGACCGGGACCGTGGTGCTGATCCTCGTGACGCACCGCCACGGGGATCACACGGACGGCATCGACCGGCTCCACGAGATCACCGGTGCGCCCGTGCGTGCGGCCCTGCCCGAGTTCTGCCGGGACAGCGGCGAGCCCCTGCGGGACGGCGACTGCATCCTGGCCGCGGGCGTGAGCATCCGCGTGCTGGCCACCCCCGGGCACACCTCCGACTCCGTGTGCTTCCGGTTGCCCCACGACGAGCCGGAGACGGTCATTACCGGGGACACCGTGCTGGGGCGCGGTTCCACCATGATCGACCACCCGGACGGTTCCCTGGGCGACTATCTGCGCTCCCTCGAACTGCTCGGTCAACGCTCGGGCGCCATGGTGCTACCCGCTCACGGCGCACCCCTGCCGGATCTGCAGGAGGTGTGCGAGGAACTCACGGAGCACCGGCTCGAACGCCTGGATCAGGTGCGGGAGATCGTCGCCGGACTCGGCCGCGACGCGAGCGTCGAGGCGATCACGGACGCCGTCTACGCCGACGTCCCCGCCGGGGTACGGCGCGCCGCGGAGCGCTCCATCGCCGCGCAGCTCGCCTACCTGGGGTACTGACCCGGGGGCACCTCGCCTACGTGGGCTCCCGAGCCGGGGGCACGACGACGCCGCTCGCGCCCTCCTACCGCGCGTTCGCCTCCTCGAGGGCGCGCGTGTCGTAGCCGGGTTCGCGGCGCTTGATCCAGCCGATCACCGCGTACGTGACCGGCATGATCACGACCTCCACGAGGACCTTGTAGACATAGCCCACCAGGACGTAGTTGAAGAACGCGGACCACGAGTCGATCCCGATGATGGGAGCGGCGATCGAGCAGAAGATCACGGTGTCCACGAGTTCGCCCACCATGGTGGAGGAGATCAGCCGCGCCCACAGGTGCTTCTCCTTGGTGCGTTCCTTGACCTTGACCATCACGTATGCGTTGAGCAGCTGACCCACCAGGTAACCCAGCAGGGAACCCGCCACGATCAGCGGGACCGGGCCCAGCACCGTCTCGAACGCGCTCTGGTTCTCGTAGAAGGGCGCCGGCGGCAGGATGATCACGATCCAGAACACCAGGGAGGAGAACGCCCCGAAGAAGAAGGACGTGATGATCGCCTTGCGTGCGGCCCGGAAACCGTAGACCTCGGAGACCACGTCCCCCAACACGTAGGCCAGTGGGAACAGGAAGAACCCGCCGTCCGTGATGATGGGGCCGAACTGCACGCCCTTGGTCGCGCCGATGTTGGAGAGCACCAGGATCACGCAGTACGCGGCCAGGATCACGTCGAAGTACGTCCGGGGGCGGCGCGCGAAGAGGGACTGCCGTTCGCCCTGCGCGAGCGCGGCGGTGCGGGAGGAGGAAGTGTGGGGCGGGGTGGCGTCAGACACGGGTGTCCTTGGGATGTACGGAAGGGTCAGGGACGTCGTCTGCCACCCGGCGTCGAGCCCAGTGTAACGGGGTGGTGCGCCGAGTCGCGGGCACGTCCCGCGCGGGAGCACAATAGCGTGCATGAGCGAAACCACACGTAACCAACCGCCCGTTGCCATGACCATCGCGGGCTCCGAGGCCACCGGCGGTGCCGGGGCGCTCGCGGACATCAAGACCTTCACGTCCCTGGGGGTCTTCGGATCGCTCGCGCTGACGTGCATCGTGGCGTTCGATCCCGAGAACGACTGGGGCCACCGCCTCACGCCCGTGGACCAGCAGACCCTGGCGAACCAGCTGCAGACCATTTCCGCGGCGTACGACCTGGACGCCGTGAAGATCGGCATGCTGGGTTCCCCGGACACGATCCACACGGTCGCCACGGCCATGAAGGACCTCGCGCCCCGCCACCTGGTGCTGGACCCCGTGCTGATCTGCAAGGGCCAGGAACCGGGCGCCGCGCTGGACACCGATCAGGCGCTCAAGGCACAGATGCTGCCCCTGGCCACGTTCGTGACCCCCAACCACTTCGAGTCCCTGTCCCTATCCGGGATGGAGGAGATCAACGACGTGGAGGACCTCAAGGAGGCGGCCCAGCGCATCCACGACTCCTGCGGGGCCACCGTGCTCGCGAAGGGTGGCGTGCGGCTCTCCGGCCCGGACGCCGTGGACGTGTTCTACGACGGCTCCACGCTTGAGGTGCTGTCCGAACCCAAGGTGGGCGAGGTCCCGGTCTCGGGCGCCGGCTGCTCGTTGGCCGCGGCCGTCACCGCAGAGCTGGCCAAGGGCGCCTCCCCGCTCGACGCCGCCCGCACCGCCAAGAGTTTCGTCTCCGCCGGCATCCGGCACCGGCTGGGATCCCACCTGCCGTTCGACTCCCTGTGGCAGGGCGGGCTCGCTGCCGAGGCCTGACCGAACACCGGCGACGAAGTTCCTGAAAGCCCGCGGGGAATGCCCTGAAGTAAGGGGCATTCCCCGCGGTCATGCGGTGGAATGGGGCAAGAACACACACGGCCCGTCAGCGCCCCGTCCTTTTGCTGACAGAATCAGGTAAGGTGTCGTCATGCCCCGCATCACCGCTTCCAGTAATGCCGCCCAGCGCGAACGCACGCAGCGTGCCGTTCTCGACGCTTTCGGGGACCTGCTGTACAGCAACGGGCTCACCGATCTGACCATGACCCAGGTGGCCAAGACCGCCGGGGTGGGGCGCACCGCGGTGTACAACTACTTCGCGGACATGGGCGAACTGCTCGTGGCCTACGCCCTGGACAAGACCGAGCGCTTCGTCTCGGACCTGCATCGAGAACTCGCCGCGGTGGAAAACCCCGTAGACCAGTTGGGCGTGTACGTGCGGTTCCAGATCGAGGACCTCAGCCGCCGGCACCTGCCCCCCGGCCAGGCCATGCGCACCGTGTTGTCCCCGGAGGACTTCGCCAAGCTCGGCGAGCACGTGCAGCAACTGCAGTCCCTCCTCGCGTCCATCCTGCAGCGCGCCATGGACGAGGGCTACCTCCCGGAGGGCGACACCGACGAGCTGTCCGACCTGGTCCACGGCTCCCTCACCTCCACCGCGGATCGCAGCAAGTCGGTGCAGAGCGAGCGCGCCCAGCGCGAACGCACCCTGGCCACGGTCCGGTTCATCCAGCGGGGTCTGGGCGCCCAGTTCGACGCCGACTCCCGCCCCGTGCGCCTGCCCTCGCAGCCGCCCGCGCTGAGCGCGGTCTCCTGATCCCGAGCCCGGCCCCTCCGTCGGGTCCGGTCGACTTGTCCAGACGCCTGCCGCCTGCTGCAGCACGGGGAGCCTTCAGCCCGGCCGACGACACCTACTCGCCACGTACGCCCCGGTTCTGCGGACCGGGGCGTACGGCTTTAGGGTGAATCCATGATTTTCAAGGCCGTGGGAGACGATCGCCCCTATCCGGACCACGGTCTGGTCACGCCCTCCGACTGGTCCAAGGTGGCCCCGCAGCAGGTCCGCCTGGGGGATCTGGTGACCACGACCTCCACCCTGAACCTGGCCACCCTCCTGGACTCGGACTGCACCTTCTACGGGGACCTCTTCCCCCACGTGGTGTCCTGGCGGGGAACCTTTTACCTCGAGGACGGTGTGCACCGGGCCCTGCGCACGGCCCTCCACCATCGTTCCGTGATCCACGCGCGGGTCCTGGAGCTCTGACCGCGCCGCCGCACGAGCCTTCCCGGCGTAAGTAGCACGGATCACCAAATCTTCACTTTCCCGCCACGACCTGGTCGTTCGGCCTCCCTACCCTCGGGTCATCTCGTTCTGACCTGGAGGTTTGCCATGCGTCTGCGTTCTCGTACCGCTGTTGTCTCGGCCGCGGCACTGGCCGGAGTCCTCGCCGTGACCACCGTGGCACCGGCCGCGGCGGGGGAAGGCCCGCGAGCGGCGTCGTCGTCCAAAGGACACGAAAGCCGGGACAAGCACGGACTGCGCGTGGCCACGTACAACGCGTCCCTGAACCGGGGCGAGCAGGGGCAATTGCTGCGGGACCTGTCCACACAGGACAACCAGCAGGCCCGGAACATCGCCGAGATCATCCAGATCAACGACCCGGACATCGTGCTGCTCAACGAGTTCGACTACGTCCCGGGCGGACGCGCCGCGCGGGCGTTCCGCGACAACTACCTGGCGGTGAGCCAGAACGGCCACGCGCCCGTGGACTACCCCTACCACTACGTGGCGCCGGTGAACACGGGCGTGCCGTCCGGTCTGGACCTCAACCAGGACGGCACGGTGGACGGACCGGACGACGCCTGGGGCTTCGGGCTGTTCCCGGGCCAGTACGGCATGGTGATCTACTCCAAATACCCGATCGCCCGGGATCGGGTCCGCACGTTCCAGCACTTCCGGTGGCAGGACATGCCCGGCAACCGCCTGCCCACCGACTACTACACGCCGGAGCAGGCCGCGCAGCTGCGGCTGTCCTCCAAGTCCCACTGGGACGTCCCCGTGCGAGTGGGCCACAAGACCGTGCACGTGCTGGCCGCGCACCCCACGCCGCCCAGCTTCGACGGCCCCGAGGACCGTAACGGGCGCCGGAACAACGACGAGATCCGGTTCTGGGCCGATTACGTCACGGGCAACAAGTCGGCACGCTACATCTACGACGACGCCGGGCGGCGCGGCGGCCTGCCCCGCGGCGAACGCTTCGTGATCGTGGGCGACTACAACTCGGACCCGAACGACGGCGATTCCTTCCCGGGTGCCGCGCGGCAACTGCTCGACAACTCCCGGGTGCGCGATCCGCAGCCCACGTCCACGGGCGCCGTGGTGGCGAGCGCGCGCCAGGGCGGCGCCAACCGGACGCACGTGACGCGCCCGGCACTCGACACCGCGGACTTCTCGGACGATCCCGCCCCCGGGAACCTGCGGGTGGACTACGCGTTGCCGTCCAAGAACCTGCCCCTGCTCGACGCCCGTGTCTTCTGGCCCGCTCCGGGCCGGCCCGGTTCCGAGCTGACCGGTGAGTACCCGTTCCCGACTTCCGACCACCGCCTCGTGTGGGTGGACGTCAAGGTCCCGGGCAGGCGCTGATCCCCGCACGACGGCGCGTCCCGGGTCTTCGTGTGAAGCGCCGCCCGCTTCCGTCACCGCCTGTCACGCACCCCCTGTTTTCGCAGCCTCTGTTTGCGTAACCCCGCCCCGGAGCGTGCGATCCCGATCCCCCACCCGACAAACCCTCGACTGGAGACCCCTCATGCCCGTGACATCACCCCTGTTCAGCCTGCGGACCCGCATTGCGGCCATGTCCTCCGGCGCGCTCCTGCTGTGCGCCGGCCTGGCCGCAGCACCCGCGGTGGCCGCGCCCACCCCCGCGCCTTCCGGTTCCACCGGGACCGTGTCGATCGCTCAGATCCAGGGCACCGGGGACGAGACGCCCCTGAAGGGCCAGACGGTCACCACCGAGCCCTCCGTCGTCACCGCCGTGTACCCGGGTGATCCGGGGACCCTGGGCGGATTCGTGATCCAGACCCCCGGAACCGGTGGGCACGTGGACACCTCCCGGGCCTCGAACGCCGTGTTCGTGTACACGGGCGCGACCCAGTCCACGGTCGCCGTGGGTGACCGGGTACAAGTCACGGGTGTGGCCGGGGAGTTCAAGGGCCTGACCCAGCTCGCGGGCAACGTGGAGGTCACTCCGGTGCGCGACAAGCTCCCCGCAGTGAAGCCCGTGACGAACAACTGGGCGTCCACCGCCGCGAACCGCGAGAACCTCGAGTCCATGCTCTACCTGCCCATGGAGAAGTTCCGGGTCTCGGACACCTACGGCGTGGGCCGCTACGGTGAGCTGGGCCTGTCCGCGGGCAAGGAGCTGCCCGCCCAACCCACTCAGGTGGCACGCCCGAACAGCCCCGAGGCGCGCGCCCAGGCACAGCGCAATGACGCCATCTCGGTCACGTTGGACGACGGCACCAACCGGGGCTTCGCGGCCTCGCCCACCCAGGAACCCCGCCAGGTCCCGTACCTGACCCCCGAGAACCCCGTGGCCGTGGGCGACACCGCGCGGATCACCGCCCCGGTGATCGTGGACTACCGCTTCGACAAGTGGCGCCTGCAGCCCACCGCCCCGGTGGTCCCGGGCAAGGAACCGGCCCGGTTCTCCGGCTCGGCGGACCCCAAGCCGGGGGTGGGTGGACAGGTGCGGATCGCGTCCTTCAACGTGCTGAACTACTTCACCACCGTGGGGCAGGACAAGGGCTGCCGCGGCGGGAACTACTCCACGGACGGCACGTACAACGTGGCGCAGGGCTGTGACGCGCGCGGGGCCTACGACCGCGCGGACTTCGAGCGCCAGCAGGCCAAGACGGTCTCGGCGATCAACAAGGTGGATGCCTCCGTGGTCGGGCTCATGGAGGTCGAGAACTCCGCGAAGCTCGGCGAGCCCAAGGACGAGGCGCTCGCCTCCCTGGTCAAGGCGCTGAACAAGGCGGCCGGCTACACCAAGTGGGCCTACGTCCCAGTGGCGGATTCCGAGCTGCAGCCGGTCGCAGAGCAGGACTTCATCACCAACGCGATCATCTACCAGCCCCGCGAGGTCAAGCAGGTGGGTCAGGCCCGGGCCCTCGGCTCCGAGGCCGTGGCCGGCGGCGCCTTCGAGAACGCGCGCACCCCGATCGCGGCCACGTTCACCGCGACCAAGGGCAGCGGCAAGCACGGCGCAGCACCCACCACGGTGGTGGTCAACCACTTCAAGTCCAAGGGCTCCGCTCCCCGCACCGGTCCCAACCGGGACACCGGTGACGGCCAGGGTGCCTGGAACGCGTCGCGCGTGGCGCAGGCGAGCGCCGTCGTCGACTGGATCCCCGAACTCACGGCCGCCGCGGGCTCCCAGGACGTGGCCGTGCTCGGCGACTTCAACTCGTACGCGCAGGAGGACCCCCTGCAGGAGTTCTACCGCGCCGGGTACGCACGGGCCGCCGAGGACGACTACACGTACGTGTTCGGGGGCCAGGTGGGTTCGCTCGACCACATGCTGATCTCGCCGTCGCTCGCCAAGCGCATGACCGGCGCGGCCGCGTGGAACCTCAACTCGGGCCAGTCGCCCTTGCTGCAGTACGCCCAGTACCGCACCACGGCCCTGGACTACTACGTCCCGAACGAGGTCGCCTCCTCCGACCACGACCCGTTCATCGCCGGGTTCCGGGCGGGCAAGAAGTAGCCCTACCCTCCGGTACGACGACGACGCCGCCCGGCCCGTTGCGCACGAACGCGGCCGGGCGGCGTCATGCTGCCAGCCCCCGCGACCTCGGAGGCGCGGGACTCCCCGGCCGCCACGGGTGGATCGGGGAACTCCGCGGACAGCAGCGACCCCATCGGCGGGATGGCCGCGGTGACCGGCTCGCTCACGGCGGCCGAGACGTGCGAGCACATCGACGCGTTCCGGACCAACATGCCGGGGCAACGTGAGCAACGATCCCGCGGGTGCCCGCGAGGCCGTGGCGCGGCCGCGCTCGGCGGCACCGCAGGAGCTCAGCGGTAACCTGCGCGGCATGAAGCAGGTGCTGTACAACTTCGAGAACGGCAACAACCCCATACAAGCGGTCGAGGGCAAGATGACCGGGCTGACCAACCATTGCCGGGGCCTCGCGAACCGGTGACGGATCCGCGCAGACATGTGCGATCGTAATTATTCGGCAGATATTACTCAGGGGTCATTCCTGTTCCTATGATGTGCTCACCCCCCTTGATCGGTGAGTACCGCACAGGCCGGCGGAGCTGTCATCACACGCCCGCCACGGGCTTCCTCACCCTTAACGAAGGATCCGCGCATGTCCGCCGCAACCTCCATCCGCCGCTCGGTCACGACCGGGCTCATCGCATTGTTCCTCGCCTCCGGCACCGTTGCCGTGGGCTCCTCCGCACCGGCCGAGGCCGCCGTGGTCAAGCCGTGCAAGGCCAGCATGTCCGTGACGCAGCCCCGCCAGTACACCAAGACCTCCGTGAAGGTCTCCCAGGTGGGCGCACGCGCCAACGTCACCACCACGGCCAAGTACAAGACCACCACGACCAAGAAGTACGCCACCGCCTCGACCAAGGGCACCGCCGTGACGACCTACTCGATCGGCCGGGCCACCCTGGACCGCAAGGTAGTTGTGGACGTCGTCGCCACCTCGGGCAAGACCACGTGGAAGTGCTCCACGTCGTTCACGCCGAAGCGCTGACGCCTCGGGTGGGGGGCCACCTTCCCACCCCTTCCGCTGGTGAAAATTAAGTGGAGTAAAAGCAGCCTGGCGCACGTGAGGCTGCTTTTACTCCACGAGGAATTCGACACGAGGTTCGACGCAGGGCCCGCGCCCACGCGCCGGCGTTCACGAATGAGAAATGCGCCCCGTGCTGACACGGGGCGCATTTCGTCGATCACAGCGCGGAGGATGGGGTGTCTAGCGTCAGGAGATCGTTGACAGTGTCGCTGTGGGACCCACTGGGTGATTGTTGACAGGGGAGTCGCGTTATTGATGACACCACCGCCCGGTGACGATAACGGATGGGAAAACCTCACGGCACCTCGTCATCGTCCGATCCGTGCGCGATCAACACCTCACTGTGGCCCAAGCTGCTACCCATTACGGGGTCTCCCGACAATGGGTCTACACCCTGCTCACCCGTTACAACACCCACGGGGTGGACGTGCTCACTCCACGCTCGAAAGCCCCCCACGCCACCCCGGGGGCCTTACGTCAAGCCCTGGTGGACCAGATCATCAACCTGCGCCGAGAACTTACCGCTGAGGGCGCTTCACCAAACCCTCAAGCGCTGGCTCACCGCCCGCCCTTACCGGCCACCACTACCGAACTCCAAGACCTCTTGGACCGTTTCCGCACCTGGTACAACATCGCCCGTCCCCACCGAGCCCTCGCACGCACCACCCCGGCTACCGCCTCCACCGCCACACCCAAAGCCACCCCGACCACGACCACCACCGAATGGCGCACCCGCGCCGATGTGATCGACCCCTGGGGAAAAGTCAGCCTGCGCTACGCCGGAAAACTACGACACCTCGGCGTCGGACGCGCCCACATCGGTGAACCCGTGCTGATGCTCATCCACGACAACCACGTCATCACCAGCAACGCCACCACCGGACAGATGAACACACCATCAACCCCACCACCAACTATCAACGCCCCCAACCCCCGCACCTGAACCCACACCCCAGACACGACAAAAGGGCCCTGGAACCACAAAGTTCCAAGACCCTTCTGTCATCCATCTACCGACTCATCTGTCAACGATGACCCGACTCAGGATAAGCGCGGAGGATGGGGGATTTGAACCCCCGAGGGCGTTAACCCAACACGCGTTCCAGGCGTGCGCCATAGGCCGCTAGGCGAATCCTCCAAGCAAGCACGAGCACCACATACGTGGGTAACGTGCGGCCATCAGCATAACGGAACTGGGCGGGCGGACGCGAATCGAGGAAATAAGTGAGCCGCCCGCGGCGGGCCCAGCGACGTCGTGAGCCCCCGAACTACCCCTTCACGGCCCCTCCGGTGAGACCGGAGACGATGTAGCGCTGCAGGAAAAGGAACAGCAGCACCACGGGGATCGCCGACAGGATGGCGCCTGCGGTGAACACTCCCCAGTTCTCACCGAACTGTACGGAGACGAATTGGTACAAGCCCACGGCCAAGGTGTACTTCTGCGGGTCCTGCAACACGATTTGAGCCAACAGGAAGTCCGAGAAGGACGCGATGAACGACAGCATGCCCACGACCACGAGGATGGGTGTGACCAGGGGAAGGATGATCGTCCAGTAGATCTGGGAGTGTGATGCGCCGTCCAGTGTCGCAGCTTCGTCCAGGTCACGTGGAATGGTGTTGAAGAAGCCGTACATCAAGAAGGTGTTCGCCCCCAACGCGCCCCCCAGGTAGACCGCGACCAGACCCATGCGGGAATTGAGCCCCAGGAACGGATACACCTCGGAAATACTGAAGAGCAACAAGAAGATTGCCACGAAGGCCAGCAACTGCGGGAACATCTGAATGATCAACAGGGACATCAGACCGCCCGTGCGGAACCTAAACCTGAACCGGGAGAAGGCGTATGCAGCTGCCGCGCCCATGAGAACCGTGCCCACAGCCGTGATGGACGAGATCAACATGGAGTTTCCGAACCATGTCAAGAACGGGTTCTGTGGATCGTTAAGAAGGTTTCGGTAGTTGGCGCCGGTGATCTCCGCGAAGAGGTCATTGGATCCCAACAAGGACCCCGTGGGCGACAACGAGGCCGATAGCGCGTAGACCAGGGGGAACAGGGCGAAGACGCACGCGATGACTGCGGCCACGTGTTTCCATCCCCCACGGGCGAACCGTTGTCCGACACTGAGCCGTGACCGGGACCCTGGCTTCCTGGAGGCGACGTTCGAGACTCGTGATGTGGACATGTCAGTTGATCTCCTCGAGTGCCCTGCTGCGGCGGAAGGTCAGTGCCGAGACCACCGCCACCATGATGAAGATGAGGATCGACAGCGCGGAGGCAACTCCGTAGTCGTTGGCACCGCCGGCGAAGGCGATCTTGTAGACGAACGAGATCAGGATGTCCGTGGCCCCCACTCCCGTCGTGGATTCTAAGTCCTGGGGCCCGCCGCCGGTGAGCAGATAGATGACGTTGAAATTGTTGAAGTTCATGGCGAAGGAAGCGATCAGAAGGGGCCCCACAGCCACCATGAGCATCGGCAGAGTGATCGAGCGGAACTTCTGGACGGCTCCCGCACCGTCCATGTCCGCGGATTCATAGAGTTCCGACGGGATGGACTGGAGCGCGCCGGTAGTTACCAAAAACATGTAGGGGAACCCCAACCACAGGTTCACCAGCAACAGCGAGACCTTGGCCAGCCACGGATTGTCCAACCAAGGGATGTTCGTCCCGCCCAGCAGCACCTGGTTGATGTAACCGAAATCAGCGTTTAGTAACCCCGCCCAGATCAGGATGGAGAGGAATGCGGGAAACGCGTAAGGCAGGAAGATGATGGCCCGGTAGACGTTACGGAACTTGAGGTTCTTGTCGTTGAACAGCATGGCCAGAAGCAGACCGAGGAAAAACGTCAGGGCCACCGAGAGGATCGCGAAAGCGAAGGTCCAGAGGGTGACGGAGACGAACGGCCCACCGAGGATCCCGGGATCGAAAATGGCCGCGAAGTTGTCCAGCCCCACGAAAACCCGCCACCCGGGACGCAGCTCTTCTCCCGCCGGGCCGACGAAGGCCCCCTGCCCGTTATCCGCGTACACGGTCCCGTCGTCCGAGACCATGGCATTGGCCTGCTCGTCGTAGACCAGCGTGGGCGTGTAGGGATAGGCAGT
Source organism: Kocuria sp. PD6 (assembly GCF_031844145.1). Taxonomy (NCBI): domain Bacteria; kingdom Bacillati; phylum Actinomycetota; class Actinomycetes; order Micrococcales; family Micrococcaceae; genus Kocuria; species Kocuria sp. PD6. The sequence goes on along the minus strand of NZ_JAUZUS010000005.1, from coordinate 67,927 downwards.
GCGGCCGTCATCGGTGCGCAGCGCACCGTCGGCCGGATCATCGGAGACCGGGACTCGCAGGTCCATGACCGCTTCGTGCGCCGCGGTGACCTGCCCGTAATCGAGGATGTCGTAACCGGGGACCGCATCGATGGCACCGTTCGTCACGGTCGCACCCTCGACCGGGCTGAGCGCCTGGTGTGCGGAGCCGACGAGAACCCGGCCGTCCTGCACGGTCGCCAAAGCCAGGTCACCGTCCGCATTGAGCACCGAGACCGGATATTCCTGACCACCCGCCACCCGCTGTTCGTACGTACGGGTCAGCTGATTGACGGCCGCTTGTTTCGTGGAATTGTGACCATCACCGTAATTGGTGAACGCGGTGGCCGCGGTATAGAGGACCACGAAGATCTGGAAGACCAGTAGGAAGATCAGCCCGGGATAGAGGTACTTAGCCGGGAGCATCCTGCGGGTCGGTAGGAAGTACACGAGGTCCGCCGCGATCAGGGCCAGGAGCAGGAACACCAGGATGCCCCAGCTCTCGGCCGCCCATGCGGACAGGATGCCGAACAGCCCGAAGGCGTTGATCAGGGCCATGAGCACGAGCTTGATCACGAACCCCATGCCGAAGCCGCGCGAGTGGGAATGCCGGATGCTCGGAGGTGACTCCGGCCGGCCGTCACCTGCTGAGTCCCTCTCCGTCGGAGAGATCACTGGACGGGCGGGGGTCGTGCTCATTGGATCTGTCCTTCGATATTGGCGATCATGCGATCCCACAGCTCGATCGGGTCCCCGTTGCCGTTGACGATTCCGTTCTCGGTGGTTCCCCAGAAGGACCACACTGCGCCCATCGCGGGGATGGCGGGCATGGGCAGTGCCTTGGTGGCGTTCTCTGCGTAGGCGGAACGCAGCGGGTCACCCTGCATACCGTCAATGGCCACTTTGCTGGCCGGTGGCCGCCCCGTGCTCTTGTAGAGCGCAGTCTGTGATTCCGAGCGTGTCAGGTAGTTGGTCGCGAAGTCCTGCGCGGCCACGGGATTCGCCGCGTTCGCATTGACGAAGAACGCCTGGACTCCGGCGAACGGGCGTGCTTCCTTCCCACCCGCGGACGGGACGGGAAGAACGGTCACGTCCATACCCGCGGCTTCGATGTCGCCGAGCTCCCACGGGCCCGCGATGTGGAAGGCGGATTGCCCGGAGATGAAGGATTCTTTTGCGATGTCCGGTGTCATGGACGTCCTGAGGTCACCGCTGCGCCCCAGCTCCGCCAGGTAGCGGGCGAACTCGTGACCATTTTGTCCACCCATGGCCAGCTCGTTCGAGTACTCACCGTCCGCGCCCCGCTGGAACACTTCCACACCGAACGAGGTCTGAAGGGGGTAGAGGTGATAGGGATCCCCGGCATCGGGTGACTGGCTCACCGTGAAGGGGTATTTGATGCCGCGTTCGTCCATGAGCCGATGGCCCTCGGCGCGCAGTTCGTCGAAGGTCGCGGGATCATCAGTGGTCAAGGCATTGTTGCGCACCAGGGCCACGCTTTCCACGGCGTAGGGCACCCCGTAGCTGACTCCGTTGTAGACGACGGCGTCCCGCGCGTTCTTCGTGAATTCCTCACCCCGGTCCCCCAGCTCCACGGGGGCGACCACCCCGTTGGCCGCCAACTGTCCGAGGTTGTCGTGCGGTGACACGATGATGTCCGGAGCTTGACCCGTGGGGCTCTGGGAGATGAAGTTCGAGATGGCCTGGGCGTTGATCTCGCGCTCGATGAACCGGACGTTCACACCCGTGTCGGCCGTGTATTCCTGCGCGATCTCACGCAGCGCGGGGATCTCGTCGTCACCGGCCTGGATGGTGACCTCCCCCGGCCCTCCGCCCAGCCCCGCCACCCCTGTTGTGGGTACGCTCGAACACCCGGCCAGTAGCAGAGCGCAACCAGCCAGAGCGGCTGCCCACCGCGTGCGTCTCATGGGCTTGTCCTCATCTCTCGTTCGGGTCCGTCGTCCGGCACGCCCACCGGGTCGCACGGGGCTCACGAGGGCAACCGGTTTCCGGTCGCGGCATCGAAAAGGTGGATGCGCTCGGGATCGGGAGCGACCCACAGGGTGCTCCCGGCGCTCGGCGGCGTGCGGCCGTCCGTCCGAACCACGATGGGGCTGGCGCCCCCATCGGCCCCTTCCTCCTCGGAATCGATGGAGTGGTCCGCGGCGTGTGCGGACGGATCCACCCGTACCACCGACGTGGCGGCTGTCAGCGGGGCGAGTTGGCCGTACACGTATGCATCGGCGCCGAGTTCCTCAACGACCTCCACCGTGATCGGGACCCCCGTCCCTTCCGCTGCGGGTGACAGGTCCTCCGGGCGGATTCCGACGGTGACCTGATGATCGGTCACCGCCTCCTGCTGGGCGGAGGACAACTGCAGAGAAAGCGTGCCCAACTCCACATGACCGGCGGAAACCGGGGCTCGGAACAGGTTCATGGCCGGGGACCCGATGAAGCCCGCCACGAATTCGCTGTTCGGTCGGTCGTACAGGTTGCGAGGGGTGTCCACTTGCATGAGCACCCCGTCCTTGAGCACAGCCACCCGGTCACCCATGGTCATGGCCTCCACCTGATCGTGGGTCACGTACACCGTGGTCACACCCAGCCGACGGGTCAGGGACGCGATCTGGGTCCGCGTCTGGACACGCAGCTTGGCATCCAAGTTGGACAGTGGCTCGTCCATGAGAAACACCTGCGGTGAACGGACGATCGCGCGTCCCATGGCGACGCGCTGCCGCTGGCCGCCGGAGAGGGCTTTCGGTTTGCGATCGAGATACTGCGTCAGGTCCAAGATCTTCGCGGCCTCTTCGACCCGCCGACGCCGTTCCTCGGGATTGACCTTGGCGATCTTGAGCGCGAAGCCCATGTTCTCCGCCACCGTCATGTGTGGATAGAGGGCGTAGTTCTGGAAGACCATGGCGATGTCCCGATCACGGGACGGGACATCCGTGACATCACGGTCGCCGATCAGGATCGTGCCGTCCGTGACCTCCTCGAGTCCGGCCAGCATTCGCAGGGTCGTCGATTTGCCACACCCGGAAGGGCCGACCAGGACCAGGAACTCCCCGTCGGCGATGTCGAGGTTCAGATCGGTCACGGAGGGGCGCTCGGCTCCCGGGTACTGACAGGTGATGTGGTCGAAGGTCACGGCGGCCATGGGCTGAGCTTCCTTTCAGAGTCCCCGTCACGGGGAAATTCCGACATGTCACGAGGAGACTGCCGGGCGCCACCACCACCATGCGATAGTGATGGACCTTACTAATGTAAGCGATTCCATCAGTGGGAGGCAGGATCGGCACTTTGTGGCGTTGACATGTCGGAAGGAAGGAGCAAGCGTTTCCAGAAATGGGGTGAGACCCGCAGAGGAGAGGGAGCACGAGTTGGCCGGAGGCCGGTCCGCCGTGGAAGGTTTCGGGCCATAATTGGCGCATGCGGCGGTGGCGGCCCGCATCGCAGCTCATCCACCGCCCCGCCACGTGTTCTGTGCGGGATCACGCTGGTACCCACCCCTTGATGCGGAGGCACGCCCATGATCGCCCGAGAACTGTCGGCAACGCGTCGGCCGCAGGGGCCACCCCGCTTGAAGGACGTGGCCTCCAAGGTGGGGATGTCCACGGCCACCGTCTCACGCGCGCTCACGGGCCGGGGGCCCGTCTCCCCGGGGACGAAACGCCGCATCGAGGCCGCAGCCAAAGAACTCGGGTTCGTGGCGTCCTACCACGCATCGAGTCTCGCGAGCGGGCGCAGCCGGAACATCGGCGTCGTCCTGCCCTACGTGGATCGCTGGTTCTTCGCCACGGTCCTCGACGGCATCGCGAGCACACTGACAGCAGCCGGGTACGACGCCGCCCTGTACAACTTGCAGGGCGAGAACTTCCGCGAGAGCGTGCTCACCGATTTCCTGCTCCGCAAACGGCTGGACGCGGCCGCCGTGGTCTCGCTGCGATTGACACCCGGAGAGACCGAACAGTTGTTCTCCGCCGGCATTCCGCTGGTAGGAATCGGGGGCTCCCTCGAGGGTGCCCCCACGATCAGCGTGGACGATCTGAATGCGGGACTGCGCGCGACCAATCACCTGATCCAGTTGGGACATTGCCGTATCGCCTTCATCGGAGGGCCCCCCGAGGCCGGCCGTTCCTTCCCCATGTCCAGTGATCGACGCCGCGGTTTCGAACAAGCGATGTCAACTGCGGGACTGCCGATCCACGAGAGGGACCAACTCGTCTCGGACTTCACGTTCCTGGGCGCCTATCAGCAGGTTAAGAATCTGCTCGCCGAGCCAGAGCAACGGCCCACCGCCGTATTCGCCGCGACGGACGAAATGGCGGCCGGTGCCATTCTCGCAGCGAGGGACCTGGGCCTCGAGATCCCCCGGGATCTGTCCGTGATCGGCATCGACGCCCATCCCCTTGGTGAGGCCTTCGGGCTGACCACCATCGACCAGCAAGCCCACCATCAGGGCACCCGCGCCGCGCAGCTGCTCCTGCGCCAGTTAGCCGGGGAACCGGTCACCGCCGGCCACGAACTGCATCGGGCCCACTTCATCGCACGATCCTCGACGGCACCGCTCGGTTCGAACTCCTCGCCGGCTTGAGCTAAAGTATGGGGCAGCCCCTCGTGTGGCGCCATCTCGTAAAACTCCCCCAGGACCGGAAGGTAGCAAGGGTATATGGGCTCTGGCGGGTGCACGGGGGGTCTTTTCGTACCCGGCTCCCCACCTCCGCGAGTGCGCTGTGCGCGTCCGAGTCCCCGGCTAAGGTTTCATACGTGACTACCGCCCTGTACCGTCGCTATCGCCCGGAGACCTTTCAGGATGTCATCGGTCAGGAACACGTGACCGAGCCCCTGATGACCGCGCTGCGCAAGAACAGGGTCAATCACGCCTATCTCTTCTCCGGTCCGCGCGGCTGCGGTAAGACCACGTCCGCGCGCATCCTGGCCCGCTGCCTCAACTGCGCGGAAGGGCCCACGGCCACACCGTGCGGTCACTGCGAGTCCTGCCAGGATCTGGCCCGGGACGGTGCCGGCTCACTGGACGTCATCGAGATGGACGCGGCCTCCCACGGCGGCGTGGATCATGCCCGTGACCTGCGGGAACGCGCCACGTTCGCCCCCGTCCGGGACCGCTACAAGATCTTCATCATCGACGAGGCCCACATGGTCACGCGGGAGGGCTTCAACGCCCTGCTGAAGATCGTGGAGGAACCGCCGGAGCACGTGAAGTTCATCTTCGCCACCACCGAGCCCTCCAAGGTGCTCACCACCATCCGCTCCCGCACGCACCACTACCCCTTCCGCCTCGTTCCCCCGGAACCGCTCATGCGCTACCTCGAGCAGCTGTGCCAGGAGGAGGGCGTCACCACCGAACCGGGCGTCCTGTCCCTCGTGGTGCGCGCCGGCGGCGGCTCGGTGCGTGATTCGCTCTCCGTCCTGGATCAGCTCATGGCCGGCTCCGACGACGGCGGCATCACCTACGATCTCGCGGTCGCCCTGCTGGGCTACACGCACGCGGCCCTGCTCGACGACGTCGTGGACGCCTTCGCCGCCGGCGACGCCGCCACGGTCTTCGCGTCCGTGGACCGCGTCATCCAAACCGGGCAGGACCCCCGCCGTTTCGTGGAGGACCTGCTCGAACGCTTCCGCGACCTGGTGGTGGTCAACGCGGTCCCCGATTCCGCCGCGAACATCCTGCACGGGATGCCCACGGACCAGATCAACCGGTTGCGGAACCAGGCCACCCAGCTGGGCGCGGCCGAGCTCTCCCGCTCCGCGGACATCACCAACGAGGCCCTCAACGAGATGACCGGGGCCACCTCCCCGCAGTTGCACCTGGAACTGCTGTGCGCCCGCATCCTACTGCCCTCGGCGGACCACACAACGCGGGGCATCACGTCCCGGGTGGACCGTTTGGAACGCCGCCTGAGCATTCCTCGGGGCACCGGAATTCGTACGACGGCGCACGACGCCGCGTCGTCGTCCCCCGCGGTGGAACCGACCGCACGCGGAAGCCAGGAGCCCAGATCTCCGGAACAATCCGGCACCGCCGCGCCGGCACCCGCGTCGCACGACGCCCCCGCACCGGAATCCGCCGGGGTACCTTCCCCGATGCCCCCCGCGCTCGACGACGCCGCAACGGACTCCGTTGCCCCGTCGCAGCCCGTGCGCCCGGACGGGTCTGCCGCGGACGGCGCGGACGGTTCCGCAACGGGTCGCCCCGCAGAGGAGACCCCGGACGTCCAGGAACCCACGGACCCGCAGGACTATTCCGAACAGCCCGAGGGCAGCAGCCACCCCGCCGCTGCGGACCCCGTTCCGGAAGACGAGCGCGGCCCCGATGCCCAGCACCCGCCCGCGGACGGCACGACCGACACCCGCTCCCCCGCGGCACAGGACGCGGGGGCCGATGTCTCGGCACGCATGCAGCAACGGGAGACGTCGAACCAGTACGGGTCCCAGCGGCCTGACGACGCCGCATCCCGCCAGTACGCGCAGGGGGAGCCTCGCCGTGACGTCGCGCCACACGATGACCACCAGCCGCAAGCCCCGCAGGCGTCCGAGGAGCAGGCCGCCCCGAGCGATGTCACCAGCGGTGAACTGGAACTGCTGCGTTCCTCGTGGCCCGAGATCGTGTCCGCGCTCGCGGAGATCCGCCGCGTGGCCTGGGCCATCACCGTGCGAGGAACGCCCATCTCGTTCGAGAACCGCACTCTACGGATCGCGTTCGAGAACGACGGCGACCTCCTGAACTTCCCCCGCTTCGAGGCGGACGTCCGTAATGCCATCCAGAGCGTGGTGGGGCTGGATTGTGCAGTGGAAGCAGTGCGCCCCGGTGACACGCGCGGCCGGCAGGACACCCCGGGTGCGGGTGGTCCGCCGTCGAACGCGGGCCGTGGCACCGGGCCCGGTCCCGGGCGGGACGCCGGCGGTGGACAGGGTTACCGGGGAGATCGCCCCGCGCCCCGGGGCGGCGGGCCCCAGAATGCTCAGGGATCCCGACAGGATCGCGGATCGCAGCAGGACCGGAGTTATCAACGCGACGATTCCTCCTCGGAGCACGGCCAACAGTACGGCCCCGGACCCCGTCAGGGCTCGGACTCGCATGACGGCGCTGATGCCGGGTACGGACCCGGCTCACGGCGAGACACCGGTGCATCTCGCGGCGACGGACCCACCGGGCGGGATACCAGGCTGAACGCCTCGAGCCGGGCCGGATCCTCCGACCAACCGGACTATTTCCGCGAGCCGGAGGGCTTCGGGGTCAATCGTCGTCGGGGCAATCCTCCCGCGCCCGACCGTGAACCGACACCGGAACGCGAGTCGCGGTCCATGCCCGATTCCGCCTCTCGTTCCACGTCCGGCACTGACCGGTCCTCCGTGCCCGCTTCCTCGTCGCACTCGGCGCCCGCATCCGCCCCGGACGACGACGAACCCGTCACCTCGTGGTCCGTGGCCTCCATTCCCCAACCGGGTTTCGCCGCACCGAGCGGCGGGGATTCCACGTCGAAAACCGCCGATGCGGCGCCCACGCGTGATGATTCGGACCAGAATCCGGACACGTCCGATAGCTCCGTGGGCGACTCCTCCAGGGACGATGCCCACCGAGCGACGGATTCCCCGGCGGACGACCGCGCTGGCACCGGCGATTCCACCTCGGTTCCGTCTCGTGAGGGCTTGGGCAGTGCCAGTGACTCCGCGGACGTCGGCGCGACCTCGTGGACCCCTGGTGTCCCCGCGTCGGATGGCCCCGGGTCTGATGTTCCCGCTTCCGATGACTCCGCGGCGTTCGAGTCCCACGATCCCGGGGCCGCTTCCGGCGGGCCCGATCTGTCCATGCGTGACGGTTCCATGCGGGATGGTTCCGTGCGCGACGGCTCCGTGCCCGAGGACCCCGCATCCGGTGCTCCTTCCTTCCGTGCCCCGCAGCCGCGAGATCGCGGCCCGGAGTACTGGAGCCCAGAGGAACCGCCGCCCCCACCGGAGGATGACCCCCCGGCGGACATGTACGACGAACCCGTGCCCCGAGCGCCGTCGCCCGCGAGGGATCGTAGGGCCCAGGGCGGGAACGGCCCCGGCGGCGACAACCCGGCGGGCCCCGGTCCCGACCACGACGGGCGCGGGAACACCCGCCCCGGCGGCGTCGTCCCTCGCGAGAACGGCGACACCCGCCCCGGTGGGAACCGCCCGAGCTGGCGAGAGCGCCACGCGGAAGCGATTGCCGCGGCGGAACGGCGCTCCACCGACATCGCGCCCCCGACCTCGCGCAGCCCCGGCATGGAGGACGAGAACTTCGTCCCGGGCGCGGACGACGAATCCCTCGAGGACTCGTCCCTGTACGGGCGGGCGGCCATCGAGCGCATCCTGGGCGGCATACTCATCGACGAGCACGCCCACGGAACGGATCTGTGACCGGGCCCATCGCCCAGCTGATCACGAACACGACAATGAAGGAGCACGGTGTACGAAGGACCGGTCCAGGACCTCATCGATGAGCTGGGGAGGTTGCCGGGTATCGGCCCCAAGTCCGCGCAGCGCATCGCCTTCCACCTGTTGGACGCGGACAAGGACGAGGTCCAGCAGCTCGTGGAGGCCATCACCACGGTGAAGACCTCGGTGTCGTTCTGCGTGATCTGCGGCAACGTCACAGAGCAGGAGGAGTGTGCGATCTGCCGGGACGCCCGCCGGGACCGCAGCGTGATCTGCGTGGTGGAGGAGTCAAAGGACGTCATGGCCATCGAACGCACCCGCAGCTACCGGGGGTTGTACCACGTGCTGGGCGGCGCGATCTCGCCGCTGCAGGGTGTGGGACCGGATCAGCTGCGCATCCGCGAGCTGATGACCCGGTTGTCGGACGAGACAGTTCAGGAGATCGTGCTGGCCATGGACCCCAACCTGGAGGGCGAGGCCACCTCCACGTACCTCACCAGGATGTTGAAAACGCTGGGTATCCGGGTCACCCGGCTGGCCTCGGGGCTGCCCGTGGGCGGTGACCTCGAATACGCCGACGAAGTCACGCTGGGCAGGGCCTTCGAGGGACGCACGGTGGTCTCCGAGGCCCGCTGAGGCCCGTAACATTCGCGTCCCTCTTTGTGTCCACGAATGCTCGCTCGACTCCGTGCGGCTGCGGGTGAGCGGATAGCATGGATCACTGATCCCGCGAGACCGCCCGTGCGTTCGGGCCGGGTGCCTGCCTGTGAGAGGAATGTATGAGCCTCATTGTCCAGAAGTTCGGCGGTTCATCGGTCGCCGATGCCGACGGTGTCCGCCGGGTCGCCCGGCGAGTAGCCGAGACCAGGAACGCCGGCCACCAGGTGGTCGTGGTCGTCTCCGCGATGGGTGACACCACGGACGACCTCCTGGACCTCGCCGGTGAGGTGGCCCGCAAACCACCGGCTCGCGAGTTGGACATGCTGTTGACCTCCGGGGAACGCATCTCCATGGCCCTGTTGGCCATGGCCATCTCCGACCTCGGCGTTCCCGCGCAGTCCTTCACCGGATCCCAGGCCGGAATGATCACGGACGGCGCCCACGGTGCGGCCAAGCTCGTGGAGGTCAGCCCCCTCCGAGTACGTGAGGCGCTCGACCACGGCAACGTCGCGATCATTGCCGGGTTCCAGGGCGTCAACCGCTCCTCCAGGGACATCACCACGCTGGGCCGCGGCGGTTCGGACACCACCGCCGTGGCGCTCGCCGCCGCCCTGGACGCGGACGTGTGTGAAATCTACTCGGACGTGGACGGCGTCTACACCGCGGACCCCCGCATCGTCCCCACCGCCCAGAAACTGGACCGGGTCTCCTCCGAGGAGATGCTCGAGCTCGCCGCCAACGGCGCCAAGATCCTGCACCTGCGCTGCGTGGAGTACGCCCGCCGCTTCAACGTGCCGTTGCACGTCCGTTCGTCTTTCAGTCACAACGAGGGCACCATGGTCATCCCCAGCCCGCACGAGAACCTCACGCCGCAGAAGGAGATCCCCTTGGAACAGCCGCTGATCGCCGGTATCGCTCATGATCGCAGCCAGGCCAAGATCACCATCGTGGGGGTCCCCGACCGCCCCGGGATCGCCGCGCGGATCTTCCGGTTGCTGGCCGACTCCAAGGTGGACGTGGACATGATCGTCCAGAACGTCTCCACCGGCGAGAACCCGCTCACCGATGTGTCCTTCACCCTGGCCGAGTCCCAGGGTGACCTGGCCATGAACCTGCTGCGTGCCGCCGAAGAGAAGATCGGCTATGCGAGCCTGGACTACGACGACGAGGTGGGCAAGCTCTCCCTCGTGGGCGCCGGTATGAAGACCAACACCGGCGTGGCGTTCACGTTCTTCGAGGCGCTCGCGGAGAGCGACATCAACGTGGACATGATCTCCACGTCCGAGGTCCGGATCTCGATCATCACGTCCATCGCCAAGCTCGACGAGGCCGTCCGGGCCGTGCACACGGCGTTCGGTCTGGACTCGGACGAGACCGCCACGGTGTACGGGGGTACGGGACGCTGACCCCGGCTTCATCCATGAGTTCTGATTCGGACCCGTCCGAGGATCCCCGGCTCGCCGAGATCATCGACTTCCTGGGTGGTTCGGACGAATCCGCCGTCGAGGATCCGCTGTCCCTGGCGGACCAGCTGTGCTTCTCGTTGTCCGTGGCGTCACGCAGGGTCGCGCACAGCTACCGCCCCGTGCTGGAGCCCCTGGGACTGACGCTGCCCCAGTACCTCGTGATGCTCGCGCTGTGGGATGCCAACCCGCGCACGGTGAAGGACCTGGGCGAGCAGCTCATGCAAGATTCGGCAACGCTCTCGCCCCTGCTCAAACGCTTGGAGGCCCGCGGTTACCTCACGCGGGAACGCGATCCGCACAACGAGCGGGCCCTTGCCGTGACTCTCACGGAGGAGGGCGCGCGTCTGCAGGACGGGGCGCAGGCCGTGCAACCGGAGATGATGCGCCGGTTGCGGTTGTCCCCTCAACAGGTCCGGTTGCTGAACCGCGGAATGCAGCGGTTGATCGACAACACCCAGGACGCCGAGAGTGCATGAGGCGCTGACCCGGGAGGAGTGGTCACGCCGGGCGCACTCGCACGCGGAGCGGGTGGCGCCCCACACCCGGCCGTTCCTGGACCGGCGATCCCGCGGGGAAAAGCATCCCGTGGAGGACTTCCTGTTCACGTACTACACGCTGTCCCCGGCCCAGTTCACGCGGTGGCACCCTGGGCCCGGCATCATCCTCTTGGAGGCCTCGGAGCGCGAGGGCTGGAAGCACTACCGTCCCGCGACGACCGCGGAGCTCGAGGCGGCGGGCGTGGGGGAGGGCGTGAGCGGCGTCGTCGTCGCGGTGGAGGAATTCGTGGCCGAGCGGGGCACCGCGGTGCGGTTCACCCGCGAGATCCTCGCGAACACCTTGGCCAGGAGCGGGACGTTCGATTGCTTCGGGCTGCATGAGTGGGCCATGGCCTACCGCGCGCAGAGCAACGGTGTGCGCCACGAGGACGCGCCGTTGCGGTTGGGGGCGTCCGGGACGGACGACGTGGTGGAGGCCCACCGGATCCGCTGCTCGCACTTCGACGCGTTCCGTTTCTTCCAGCCCCAGGCCGTGGAACGCAACGAGCTGCAGCCCACGCGCGAGTCACAGCGCCGCATGGAACAGCCGGGGTGCCTGCACGCGAGCATGGACCTGTACAAGTGGGCCTACAAGTTGTTGCCCGCGGTGGATTCGGACCTGCTCGCGGACTGCTTCGACCTCGCGTGGGACGTGCGCGTGACCGACATGGAGGCCTCCCCCTACGACCTCACGGAATGGGGGTACGAGCCCGTGCGGATCGAGACGCCCGAGGGCAAGGCCGAGTACGTCCGGCGCCAGCGCGCCTTCGCGCAGCGGGGTAATCGGCTGCGAGAGCGCTTGGCGGCGGCCGTCGAGCGGCTCCTGGACGGGGTCGACGACGCCGCGTCCGCGCCGCTCGATTCCGCCGGCTCCGCGCCCCGGCCACGCCGTTCGGACGACGCCGCGGTGCCCGTCCGCGCGGCCGGGCATGATGGCGCGACGAGGCAGTCCGGAGCGGGCGGGCACATCGGCGCTATGACGCAGACCGGAGCAGTCGGACGGGACGGCGCGAGCGGCGCCGTCATGCAGGGCCGAACCGCTCGGACCCACGGAGACCGTTCATGAGGCCCGGGGAAACCGCCCACGGATGGGAACGGATCACCGTGGTCTCCGCGGTGGCGGAACCCCTCGACTTCGTGACCGCCCGCTCGAGCGCGGGCCCGGTGCTCGTGACCCGGGATGCCGACGGGACGCTGCACGTGCTGTCCAACACGTGCCCACACCAGCAGGCCACGGTGTGCCGGGAGGCCGCGGGGCGCGCCGAGAGCTTCGAGTGTCCCAACCACTACTGGGTGTTCGGCCCGGACGGCCGGTTCCTGGGCTCGCGACTGGCCATGGCCGCTGGTCGGCAGCTGCCGCACGACCCGGCCAAGGACCTCCCCGCGGCCGCCGTGGATGTAGTGGACGGCTGGGTGGTGGCGCGCTTCGACTGAGCGGACCTCGGCGTTCGTCGTCCCCTGCTGCAGCGCGTCCTACTCGAGCGCCGCCTGCTCGAGTGCCACGGCGGCGTTGAGCAGGGCCAGGTGGCTGAGGGCCTGCGGGAAGTTGCCCAGGAACGAGTTGTCCTCGGGGTCGATCATCTCGGTGAACAACCCCACGTCATTGGCGAGAGGGAGCATCTCGTCCATGAGGTCCACGGCCTCCTCGCGACGGCCCACCGTGGCCAGCGCCGCTACGGTCCAGAACGAGCACGCCACGAACGCTCCCTCCTCCTTCTCCATGCCGCTGTAGCGGTACATGAGCGGACCGCGGCCCAGCTCCTCCCGAACGGCGTCGATGGTCGAGGACATGCGGGGACCACGATCGAACCCGGTCATCGCGTGCAGCAACACGGACACGTCCAACTCGTCGGTTCCCGGGTACCAGACGTACGCGCCCCGTTCCTCGCTCCAGCCCTCGGTCTCGATCCACTCCCGGATCCGTTCCCGTTCCGAGCGCCACCGGTCCACGCACCCGGGGATGTGACCGGCCTCCGCCAGTTTCACGGCCCGGTCCAGGCCGTGCCAGCACCCCAGCTTGGAGCTCGTGTAGTGCCGGTGCTCGGGCAGTTCCCACATCCCGGAGTCGGGGCGGCGCCACAGGTCGCACACCGCGTCCGCGAGGTCGGCGAGCGTCCGGGCGGTGGCGGTGTCCAACACGTTGCCGCCGCCCACGTAGAGGTGCGCGATGTCGAAGACGTCCCCGTACACGCCCAACTGCAACTGGTCCGCGGCATCGTTGCCCGAGACCACGGGGCCGATCCCTCGCCACCCGGGGGCGTCGTACGCGGTCATCTCGGAGGCGGGGACCTCGCCGTCGAAGCGGTTGAGGACGCGCAGGTCGGGGGTCTGTGCCCGGGCTCGGCGCAGGATCGTGGACACCTGCGCGTGCACGTCCTCCTGCTCCCCCAGTCGCAACAGCGAGTGCAGGGTGTAGGTGGCGTCACGGATCCACGCGAAGCGATAATCGAAGTTCTTGGTGCCCTCCCTGTTCTCGGGAAGGGACGTGGTCGCCGCGGCCGCCACGGACCCCGACGGGCTGTGGCTGAGCAGTTTGAGCGCGAGGGCGCTGCGTTCGACCTCCGCGCCGTAGGGACCGTCGTAGTCGAGCAGATCACGCCATCGGCGCCACGTGTCCCGGGTCATGGCCAGGTTCTTGCGGATCTCACGGGGCGAGGGCAGGCGCAAGGGCTCACCGTGCGTGGCGACCACCGCGAGCAGATGCTCGGACTCGGGGCGCGTGGTGAACCGCCCGGAGATCTGCCGGGTCCCCACCTGCGGTTCCCCCGCAGCGTCGGTGCGGACCCCCATGCCCACCCGGTTCGTGCGCAGCACGGGCTCCCCCGCGATCATCTCGACCCACGGGGAGACGGTGTTGAACATGGTGCCCGGGGCCACCCGCCACACCATGGCCACGTTCCCGGTCACACCGTCCACCGAGCGGGCCAGTTCGTTCCACGGCAATTGCCCCGTGGACCCCATGTTGAGGGAATCGGTGACCCGCACGGTCCCCGAGGCCGTGGAGAACGTGGTGGTCAGGATGTTGGTCCCGGGGACGTACTCCCGGGTGACCTCGAACTCCTCCTCCGGGCGCAGCTCGATGCACCCGCCGTGCTCGGCGTCGAGCAGCTTGGCGAACGGCGGCGCGGAGTCCAGGTCCGGGACGGGGTACCAGTCCACGGATCCGTCCTGGGCCACCAGCGCCACGGTGCGCCCGTTACCCAGGGCTGCGTAGGAACGCAGGTCCACGTAGCCGTCCCGGCGCCGGGACACCTTGTTCAGGGGCTCGGCGCGGTCGGGGGTTGCGTTCACGGGGCTCGTTTCTCTCGTGGGACGGGACGGGAGGACGGCGGATCGCGCCGCGGGAACGGCACGACCCGCCATCCGGAGGACTCGCTGACGTCAGCGCGACCGGGTCACAGGATCGGGCTGCCGCCAGTGACGGCGATCCTCGCCCCGGAGACGTAACTGCCGTCGTCGGACGCGAGCAACACGTACACCGGGGCCAGTTCTGCGGGCTGGCCGGCGCGCCCGAGGGGCTCCGCGTCCCCGAAACTCTCGAGCTGCTCCGCGGGGATGGTCGAAGGGATCAACGGTGTCCAGACGGGCCCGGGGGCCACGCTATTGACGCGGATCCCGCGCTCCCCGAGCAACTGCGCGAGACTGGCCGAGAAGTTGGCGATTGCCGCCTTGGTCGCCGCGTACGGCGCCAGGGTGGGAACCGGCATGTCCGAATTGACCGACGAACTGCCGATGATCGCCGATCCCGGCGCCATGTGCGGCACGGCGGCCTTGGCCAGGTGGAAGTACGCCCCCACGTTGAGCTTGAAGGTGTGCTCCCACTCCTCGTCGGGGATCTCCTCGAGGCTCTCGCGCGTCATCTGGTAGGCGGCGTTGCTCACGAGCACGTCCACCTTGCCGAACTCCTCCACGGCCTTCGCGATCACGGCACGGCAGTGCGCCGCTTCGGACAGGTCCCCGGGGACCAGGACGGCCTTGCGTCCCGCCTCCTCGATGTAGCGGGCGACGTCGCGGGCGTCCCGTTCCTCCTCGGGCAAGTAGGTGATCAGCACGTCCGCGCCCTCGCGGGCGTAGGCGATAGCCACCGCTCGGCCGATCCCGGAGTCACCACCGGTGACGACCGCGGCCTTGCCCTCGAGCTTGCCCGATCCGCGGTAGCTGTCCTCACCGCAATCGGGGACGGGGTTCATCTCGGCCTGCAGTCCGGGGGCCTCTTGCTGTTGTTCAGGGAATCCCATGACAGTGTCCTCTCTGGTGGAGCGGGTCCGGGCGAGCTCTCGCGCTTCGCCGACCCGGTGACCGGGAGGGCTCCCGGGCGGGCCGACGCTCAGCACACTTTCCATCGTAGGGGACGCCCGTGTCCGGAAACATCCCCTGCGGGCCGCGCACGGCAGCTCTGCCGTCTGCCCGCGGCCCACCCCCGGGCCGATAGGATGGGCGAGGATTGGCCCGTAAGCGCAGGAGTAGTGGAAATGGCCCGTATCGTCGTTGACGTCATGCCCAAACCGGAAATCCTTGACCCGCAGGGCAAGGCGATCGCGAATGAGTTGCCCCGGATCGGGCTCAGCGGTTTCACGGAGGTGCGCCAGGGCCGCCGGTTCGAACTCACGGTCGAGGGCGAAGCGGACGAGCAGGTGCTCGCTCAGGCCCGTGAAGCCGCGGAGAAGCTACTGTCCAACCCGGTGATCGAGGACGTCGTGAACGTCTCCGTGGCCCCCGAGGAGGACTGAGCGTGGCCCAGAACCTCACGGCCGAGCAGACGCCCCTCGTGGCGGACCTCTCCGAACCCGCCACCGATTCCCGCCTCGCGGACGTGCGGGTGGGTGTCGTGACCTTCCCGGGCACGCTCGACGACCGCGACGCCGCTCGCGCCGTCGAGATCGCCGGCGGCACCGCGGTGCCGCTGTGGTACGCAGACAAGGACCTCAACGGTGTGGACGCCGTGATCCTGCCCGGTGGCTTCTCCTACGGGGACTACCTGCGCGCCGGTGCGATCGCCCGCTTCGCCCCCCTCATGGACAGGATCGTGGACGCTGCCAATGCCCGGGAGGGCATGCCGGTGCTGGGGATCTGCAACGGTTTTCAGGTGCTCACCGAGGCCCACCTGCTGCCGGGGTCCATGATCAAGAACGAACAGCTCAAGTTCATCTGCCGGGACCAGGCGCTGCGCGTGGAGAACACGGACACCGCGTGGACCGGGCGATTCGAGCAGGGCCAGACCATCGTGGTGCCGCTGAAGAACCAGGACGGGCAGTACGTCGCGGAGCAGCGCACCCTGGACGAGTTAGAGGCCGAGCACCGGGTGGTCTTCCGCTACGCGGGCGGCAACCCCAACGGTTCCCGCAACGACATCGCCGGGATCACCAACGCGCGGGGCAACGTGGTGGGACTCATGCCCCACCCCGAGCACGCCGTGGAACCGGGCTTCGGCGCCGATCTTTCCGGCTCCGGTCCGGTCCAGATGCGCCAGGGAACAGACGGGCTGGACGTCTTCGTCTCCGCCCTGGAACACCTGTTGCGCTGACCCGTCCACGCCGCGCTCGCCCGCAGCGAGGACCGCGGCGTCCCGTCCGTTCATCATCGGGCCAGTTCGGGGAACCGCACCCGGCCCACACCATGCCTCCGCGTGAGCGCCCGCCCGGCACCGCACGCCCCATCGTTCGCAAAGGGATCTAGTAGTCGTCATGAGCGAAACCCACTTCAACCTGGACACCGTGGAGCACGCCGCCTCCACCCCGGACACCGAACTGCCCTGGGCGGAACTGGGGCTGAACGAGACCGAGTTCGAGCGCATCAAGGAGATCCTGGGCCGCCGCCCCACCGCGGCGGAACTGGCCATGTACTCCGTGATGTGGTCTGAACACTGCTCGTACAAGTCCTCCAAGGTGCACCTGCGCCAGTTCGGGGACAAGGTCACGGACGAGATGCGCAAGAACCTCATGGTGGGCATCGGTGAGAACGCCGGCGTCACGGACATCGGGGACGGTTGGGCCGTGACCTTCAAGATCGAGTCCCATAACCACCCGTCCTACGTGGAGCCCTATCAGGGTGCGGCCACGGGCGTGGGCGGGATCGTGCGAGACATCATCTCCATGGGTGCCCGCCCGGTGGCCGTGATGGACCCGTTGCGTTTCGGCGCGATCGACCACCCGGACACCCAGCGCGTGGTGCACGGGATCGTGGCCGGCGTGGGCGGCTACGGCAATTCGCTGGGGTTGCCGAACATCGGCGGAGAGGTGGAGTTCGACCCGTGCTACCAGGGCAACCCCCTGGTCAACGCGCTCGCCGTGGGTGTGATGCGCCACGAGGACATCCGCTTGGCGAACGCGTCCGGGACGGGCAACAAGGTGGTGCTCTTCGGCGCGCGCACCGGCGGGGACGGGATCGGCGGCGCCTCGGTACTCGCGTCCGAGTCCTTCGACGACTCCAAGCCCTCCAAACGCCCCGCGGTGCAGGTGGGTGACCCGTTCGCGGAGAAGGTGCTCATCGAGTGCTGCCTGGAACTGTTCAAGGGCTCGCTCGTGGAGGGCATCCAGGACCTCGGTGCGGCGGGCATCTCGTGTGCCACGTCCGAGCTCGCGTCCAACGGTGACGGCGGCATGCGCGTGGACCTCACCGAGGTCCTGCTGCGCGATCCGTCGCTGACCCCGGGCGAGATCCTGATGTCCGAGTCGCAGGAACGCATGATGGCCGTGGTCACCCCCGAGAAGGTCGCGGGCTTCGAGGCCGTGATGGCCAAGTGGGACGTGGAGTACTCGTGGATCGGCGAGGTCACGGACACCGGCCGCCTGGTCATCGACTACCAGGGTGAGGTCATCGTGGACGTGGATCCCCGCACCGTGGCCCACGACGGTCCCGTGTACGAACGCCCCTACGCGCGCCCCGAATCCCAGGACGCCCTGCAGGCAGCCCACTTCACGGGCTCCCCGGAGGACGCCGCCCGCCCGTCCGGCGCGGAGCTCGGCCCTGCGCTCGTGGAACTGATGGCCTCCCCGAACCTGTGTTCCAAGGACTGGGTCACCGACCAGTACGACCGCTACGTTCAGGGCAACACCGCCATGGCCATGCCGGATGACGCCGGCGTGATCCGCGTGGACGAGCGCACCAACCTGGGCGTGGCCCTTTCCACGGACTCGAACGGTCGCTACACCCGCCTGGACCCGTACCAGGGCGCCCAGTTGGCGCTCGCCCAGGCGTACCGCAACGTGGCCACCGCGGGCGCGCGCCCCGTGGCCGTGTCCGACTGCCTGAACTTCGGTTCCCCCGAGGACCCGGACATCATGTGGCAGTTCGCGGAGGCCGTGCGCGGCCTCTCGGACGGGTGCCAGACCGTGGGTGTGCCCGTGACCGGCGGTAACGTCTCCCTCTACAACCAGACCGGCGGCGTGGCCATCAATCCCACCCCGGTGATCGCCATGATGGGCGTGTTCGACGACGTCACGCGCCGCACGCCCTCGGGCTGGAGTGAGGATGGCCAGGCGATCTACCTGCTCGGCGAGACCGCGGACGAGCTGGACGGCTCCGAGTGGGCGCGTGTGCGCGGCCACCTGGGTGGGTTGCCCCCGCGCGTGGACCTGGCCCGCGAGCGCGTCCTGGGTGACATGCTCATCAACATGTCTCGGGACGGCATGATCGACGCCGCGCACGACGTCGCGGAGGGCGGCCTCGGGGCCACGCTCGCCGAGATGGCGTTGCGCTTCGGCGTGGGCGCCCGGATCGGCCTCGGTGAGGTCGCCGAGCGGGACGGCGTGGACCTGTTCACGCTGTTGTTCTCCGAGACGCAGGGCCGCGCCGTCGTGGCCGTGCCGCGCTCGGAGGAGGTGCGCTTCCAGGACATGTGCACTGTGCGCCGCTACCCATTCGCGCGGATCGGCGTGGTGGACACCGAGGCCGGGGCCCTGGACTTCCAGGGCGAGTTCACGGTGGCGCTGGACGAGCTGAAGACCGCCCACGCATCAACCCTGCCCCGTCACTTCGGCTGACGGGCCGGGACCACAGCACGAGAACCCTCGGAGGGAGCCATGTTGGACGACATGCCGCGGCCGGTTCCGCCGCAGCCGTTGCGCACGCAGCGGTTGGAGCTGCGCGCGTTCACACCGGATGAACTCGAGGTCGTGGCCGGGGGCTCACGACTGCCCCAGTTCGCGCCGGGTTTCCCCACCCCCGAGAACGAGGACTGGGCCCGGGAGGCGATCGAGGCCGGTGAGCACTTCTTCACGGAGAGCGACTGCGCCCTGCTCGCCGTGATCCGGCTCAGCTCGGGGCAGATCATCGGCGCCGCGGGGTTCGCGGGACCCGCCATGGACCACGAACTGGAGATCAAGGGGGCCATCGTCCCGGAGCACCAGAACCAGGGGCTGGCCACCGAGGCCTTGCGCGCGCTCGTGGACCGCGCATTCGAGGACCCCGGGATCCGTGCGGTGCACGGCTCCGTCCCGGCCGACCACGAACCGGCACGCCGGGTGCTCGTGCGCTGCGGGTTCGTGAAACGACCCTCCGAGGGCTCGGAGGACACCTACTACCTGCGGCGCCCCTGACGAACGGTCACGGATGTACCCCTGGATACCCTTCGACCTGCTCCCCGCGGACACCCTGCCGGAGTGGATCCTCATCATCCTGGCGGTCCTGGACCTGCTCCTGAAGATCCTGGCCCTGGGCTGGATCCCCCATCAGCGCCGTCCGTCCGTGGCGCTCGCGTGGTTGCTCGCCATCTTCCTGATGCCGTACGCGGGGCTCCTGTTGTTCGTGGTGATCGGTTCCACCCGGTTACCGCGTAAACGCATGGCCAAGCAGGCCCGGATGAACCACGTGATCCAGGAGAACACCCCCGAGCGCCTCCCGCTGGGGCCCGAGCTCGCCGAGTACCCGGAATGGGTGCGCACCACCGCGGAGCTGAACCAGAACCTGGGTGCCCTGCCCATGGTGGGCGGTAACGACTTCGAGATCCTCACCGATAATCACGATTCCATGGCCCGGATGGCCCGGGACGTGGACCGCGCCACGGACTACGTGCACTTCGAGTTCTACATCGTGGCCGTGGACCAGGTCTCCCGAGAGCTGCTCAATGCCCTGATCCGCGCCCACGAACGAGGTGTGCGCGTGCGGATCCTGATCGACCACGTGGGGTCCCTGGGTTACCCGGGGTACGCGGAACTGGTCCGCCAGTTCAACCGTTCCGGGGTGCCGTGGCGGCGCATGCTTCCCATCCGCCCGTGGCGCGGTGAGTGGCAGCGCCCGGACCTGCGCAACCACCGCAAGATCCTGGTGGTGGACGGCCAGGTGGCCTACACGGGCTCACAGAACATCATCCACCGCTCCTACAACAAGAAGAAGAACCTGCGGAAGGGCCTCGAGTGGAAGGACCTCATGGTCCGGGGCACGGGATCCGTAGTCACCGAGTTGAACGCGGTGTTCGTCTCGGACTGGTACTCGGAAACCGACGACCTCCTGCTGGACGAGACCCCCGCCGCGCTCGAGCACACGGCCGAGCCCATGTACGCCCAGGTGGTGCCGTCCGGGCCCGGGTTCGAGACCGAGAACAACCTGCGCCTGTTCAACCACCTGATCTACAACGCCAATCACCGCGTGGTGATCTCCAGCCCGTACTTCGTCCCGGACGAGTCCCTGCTCCACGCCATCACCACGGAGGCCCAGGCGGGCGTACGGGTGCAGTTGTTCGTGGGTGAGACCTCGGACCAGTTCCTCGCGCAGCACGCCCAGAACTCGTACTACTCCGAACTCGCGCGCGCCGGGGTGGAGATCTACCGCTACAGCTCCCCCACCGTGCTGCACGCCAAGTTCGTGCTCGTGGACGACATCGTCTCCGTGATCGGTTCCTCCAACATGGACGAGCGTTCCTTCGCGCTGGACCTTGAGGTCTCCGTCCTGATCGTGGACGAGTCGTTCCGCACCCGGATGGAGGACGTCGTGGGGCAGTTCCGCGCCAACTCCACCCTCTTGGACCTGGACGCCTGGGAGAAACGCTCGCTGGGGCGCAAGTTCGTGGAGAACGTCTGCCGCCTTACTTCCGGCCTGCTCTGACGCGCCCCGGACGACGACGCCGCGGGGCCGGGCGCGGCGTCGTCCGTCCCCTCGGTGCCGCCCACCCGGGGCGGGCGCGAGTGTTCGTTCCTCGCCCGGGTGCGCGAACGCCGTCGCCGCCCGCAGAGATCGGGGTGGCGACGGCGTCGTCGTGCACGGTGGGCACGGGGCCCGGTGCGGATCAGCCCGCTACGAGCACCGCGCGGCCGTTGAACGTGCGGTTGCGCAGGCCGTCCAGCGCGGAGTTGACCTCCTGTGCGGTGAGCGGGAGCTCCGTGATGGGCGGCTTGGGCAGATCCGTGTCCTGGGCGAGCGCCACGAGCTCCTTGAGTTCGGGAAGACTGCCCACGAAATTGCCGCGGATGTTCAGCAGGTTGAACGCGGTGAGCGCGGTGGGGAACTGGTACTGGCCCCCGAACAGGCCCACGCTGACCAGGGTCCCGCCGTTGGCCATGGCGAAGAGCGCGGCGTTGGAGGTGTCCCCGTTGTTGACGAGGTCGATGGCCGCGGCAATCTTCTCCCCGCCGGCCCGGACGATGTCGCCCACGAGGTCCTCGCCGCCCACGGCCACCGTGGCGGACGCGCCCACCGCCTGGGCGTTCTTCAGCGCGGCCTCGCTCATGTCCACGGCCACGATGTTCTCGTGACCCAGGGCCTTGAGCACCGCAATGGTCATCAGCCCTACACCGCCCGCGCCGATCACGGCCACGGGCTTATCCGCGGGCAGCGGCATGATCTTCTTGACCGCTGAGTAGGAGGTCAGGCCGGAGCAGGCGAGCGTGGCGCCGAAGGACGGGTCGATGTCGCCCAGCGGCACCAGGTAGCGCTCGTCCGGCACGTGGACCTCCTCTGCGTAGCCGCCGCGGCGCTGCACCGAGAGGTTGCGCTTCTTCCCGCTGCAGTAGTTCTCGCGGTCCTCCGAACAGGCCTGGCACTCGCCGCAACCGATCCACGGGAACACGATGTACTTGGTGTCCCCGGGCGTCACCGTGGCGTCCGGTCCCGCGGCCACGACTTCACCCACGATCTCGTGCCCGAGCACCACGGGGTACTGCGCGCCCGCCGCGGTCAGTTCGTAGCGCCCGGCGCTGCCGAGGTCGAAGTACCCGTCCTGGCAGTGCACGTCCGAGTGGCAGACCCCCGAGTTGGTCACGCGGATCATGACCGCGGAGCCTTCCAGTTCGGGCCGTTCCACCTCGAGTTCCTGGGCTGCTCCACCCGGCTCCGTGTGCGCGAAAACCTTCATGTTTACTCCCTCGTAGCGTGTGTGGAAGTCGCCTTACCATGTAAGCTGTGTCACCACTCTAGGCCGCCGGGGTCAATCGTCCACGGGCTCGCTCCCGTCGGTTCGAGGGACGACGACGCTCGCGCGCCCCGCGCGGTCAACGGCAGCCGCCGCCCGACTTCGGTCACACGGCGTGGCTCCGGGTGCCGCCGCTATAGGCTCACCGGCGTTGATCTCCTGCCCGAGTAGCGCCACAGCGCCCGACCGCGCCGTCGCCGGTGTTCGCAACCGCCGGGACCGGGTGTCATGAGGCAGGGCAACGTCATGGCCTGGTTCTTCCTGGCCGGGGCCGTCCTCCCGGAGGTCACCGCGACGCTCAGCATCAAGGCGGCCCTGGGACAACCCGCCCTGTACGCCGTGGTGGTGCTGGGGTACACCGGGGCCTTCATGTGTCTCACGCTGGTACTGCGCCGCGGGATGCCCCTGGGGGTCACCTACGGGATCTGGGCCGCCGCCGGTGTCCTGCTCGTGGAGCTCGAAGCGAGTCACTGACCCGCAACCTGGCCGCCCGCACCGGCCGCTCTCCATTCCGGCGAAGGCCTCCCGCGAGCGCCCCGTCGTGCCCCCCCTACGCCCGCCGCGCCGTCGACGACGCCGCTGATGCGCCCCGGTCTCAGGCGCGGGGTTCCGGTCTCAGGCGCGGGGTTCCGGAGCCGACTTTTGCGCGGCCCGCCGAGCGGCACGGTTGGCCGGCCCCACGGCGGACACCAGCACCGCGACCTGCAGCAGTACACCCACCAGCCCGGCGACGATGCCCCATTCGGGCCGCCCCAGAACGAGCAACACGATCGCCGCCACCACGGCACACACGGCCACGGGAACGGACCACCGCACCCTCGGAAGGGCCGCGGCGTGACCCGCGGACCACGCGGCGTCGGTCGCGCGCGTGTGCCGGGTCCGGAGGCCCACGGCCCCGTTGCGATCGAGCGAGCCGACGGCCGCTGCCCTGACGATCACCACGGTCACGACGCACACCAGGACCGTGCTGAACGACAGCATGATCACTCCGAGCAGGTCCTCGTCCACGGTTCCCTCCGGGTCACGGGCATTTCCCCCACCCTATGAAACAACCCATCCATCTCGTGCTCGATCAGGTCACCGTGCCGCCAACAGGTGGCACTCGGGGAAGCGATGTTCTGCGTCCGGGCGACTGACGGTACGCCAGGCCTCCGTGAACCCGGCATGCTTCATATGATCGGCCATCACGTCCGGATGCCAGCGCCACGCCGGAGCCACGGCGTGATCGAACGAGACCACGGCACGCTCTCCGTCGAGTGCTTGGAACGCCACCATGACCACCCCTCCGGGTGCCATCACGTCCGCCCAGGAGTCCAGGATGCCGGGGAGCCGCGCGGGTGGCACGTGGATCAGACTGAACCGCGCAAGAACGGCGGCCACTCGGCGGTCAGGCCCCGCTGCACCACCCCACGACGTGGGATTCGCATCGCCGGCTTCGAAGGCGACCTCCGGGTACGATGTGCGCGCGATACCCAGCATGGATTCGGACGGGTCCACCCCCACCACGTGCAGACCCCGCTCGGACAGTGCGGCCGTGACGTGGCCCGTGCCGCACCCCACATCCATCGCGGGGCCGGGCGCCCCTGCCGCGATGACGTGATCCGCGAAGGCCTCCACCGCGCGCCGTTCGAGCGCCGTGCGGAAGGGAGCGGGAAAAGCCTTCTCGTAGTCGTTCGCCAAGTGGTCGTAACCGGGTTGCACGCGTTCCACTCTCACACGGGGGTCCCGCCCTGGCAACGGGCGAGGAAGCCGACGACGCCGCCCTGCCGGACCTGCGGGACCGGGCGCGAGCGGCGTCGTCGTTGGAGGGAGGTGTCAGCCCACCAGCTCGCGGGACGGCGTGTCCGCGACGGAGGGCTCGCCCACGAACGCGCCGCGGTACTTCGCGGCGGGGTGGGTGTCCTTGACCCGCGGCTGGCCCTCGCCGTAGAGGGACTCGCGCAGGGTGGTGCCCTCGTACTCGGTACGGTAGCGCCCGCGCTTTTGCAACTCGGGGACCACGTACTCGACGAAGTCCTCGAAGGAACCGGGGCTCACGTGGTAGGCCAGGTTGATGCCGTCCAGGCCGCCCTCGTCCACCCAGGTCTCGAGCTGATCCGCGACGGTCTGCGCGGAACCCACGAGCACGGCACCCATCCCGCCCAGGGCGCAGTGCTTGGCGATCTCCTCGCGCGTCCACTGCTTGTCCTTGGATTGCAGCGTGAACGGGGTCAAGAAGGACTGGATGGAGTCGGTCTTGATGTAGTTCAGGGCCTCGTCCTCGTCGAACTGGGACAGGTCCACGCCGGACCACCCACCGATGATCGCCTGGGAGGCCTCCAGGTCCACGTATTGCAGGTAATCGCGGTACTTCTCCTGGGCCTGCTCGTCCGTGTCCGCGACGACCACGGAGAGCATCGCGTAGATCTTGACGTCGTCACGGCTGCGGCCCTCGGCCCGAGCCCGGTCGCGGATCTTGTCAGTCACGAAACGCGTGAGGTCCGGGCGCAACCCGCCGATGAACACGGCTTCCGCGTGCTTACCCGCGAACGCCTGCCCGCGCGAGGAGGCGCCGGCCTGGAAGATCAGCGGCGTGCGCTGCGGGGACGGTGCCGTGAGCCCCGCCCCGGGAACGGTGAAGTGCTCCCCGCTGTGCCGGATGGGGTGGACCTTGGTGGGATCCGCGTAGACGCCCGTCTCACGGTCCTGCACCACGGCGTCGTCCTCCCACGAGCCCTCCCAGAGCTTGTAGCACACGTCCAGGAACTCCTCCGCGATCTCGTAGCGCATATCGTGCTCAATCTGGCGCGGCAGACCCTGGTTCTCGGCGGCGGAGGGCAGGTAGGAGGTCACCACGTTGAAGCCCACACGGCCCTTGGTGAGGTGGTCCAGCGTGGCGTACTTGCGGGCCAGGGTGTAGGGCTGCTCGTAGGTCACCGCGCTCGTCACGCCGAAACCCAGGTGCTCGGTCACGGCGGCCATGGCCGAGACCTGCATGAACGGGTCGTTGACCGGGACCTGGGCCCCGTCACGCACGGCCGGAGCCGCGGAGTTCTTGTAGATGTCGTAGATGCCCACCACGTCCGCAAGGAACAGGGCGTCGAACTTGCCCCGCTCCAGCAGCTTGGCCAGCTCCGTCCAGTACTCGATGGTGTTGTACTCGGTGGCCCGGGACCGCGGGTGGCGCCACAACCCGAAGCTCTGGTGATCCACGCAGGTCATGTCGAACGCGTTGACGGAAATCCGTTTGCTCATCTCGGTCAGCCCCTCAGCAGGAACACGACCCGCGCCCCGTGCACCACCTACGGCGGCCTACCTTGCGGGTCCAGCGCGCTTGTGTGGCGCCGTACTTGCCGCATGCGGTGTGTCATGCGGCCCGATCCTCACCTGGGGCACCCCGCTACGGGAGAGGGTTGCCGTCCGACAAGCCAGGGCTAAACGTCGGCACTCGTGATCGTTGTGGCATCGATCCTAACGGGGATCCCCGGTCCTCGGAAACACCTGGGGTTACGGCACGTCACGACGGCGCCCCGGCGCGTCACACGATTTGCACCCGCGGGCTCCCGGCCCGTTCAATGGTGGGGTTCCCATCCGGAGCGGCTGAGAGACCTGGCTCGTTGACGTCGCAGCAACCAGCCCCACGCGGGCAAGGTGCTAATGCCAGGAACGATGGAGTTGATGAATTGAGCCATATCCTCACGCGCCCGGAATCTGCCGTCGACGCCGCGGCGGTCACCTTCGACCGGGTCGGCAAGTCCTTCCCCGCACACCACGGAGCGCATGTCCACGAGGTCCTGAGGGACGTGACCTTCACGGTGCGTCCGGGCGAGATCGTCTCCGTCCTGGGCCCCTCGGGGTGCGGCAAGTCCACCCTGCTACGCGCCGTGGCCGGGCTCGGCACGGCGAGCGAGGGCGAAGTCCGGATCGACGACTCGGTGGTGCGCGAGATCGACCCGCGCTGCGCCGTCGGCTTCCAGGAACCGCGGTTGCTGCCGTGGCGCAGCGTGGCGCGCAACGTGGCACTGGGTCTGCCCCACGGGACTCCCGCCCAGGAGGGGAAGCGGCGGGTGGCGCAGCTGTTGGAGCTCGTCGGCCTGTCCCACCACGCGAATCACCGTCCCTCGGAGATATCCGGGGGCATGGCACAGCGCGCATCCCTCGCCCGGGCCCTGGCACGGAACCCGCGGGTCCTGCTGTTGGACGAGCCCTTCGGGGCCCTGGACGCCCTGACCCGGATCAGGATGCAGGATCTGCTGCTGGACGTGCACCGCGCCGATCCCACGACCGTGCTCATGGTCACCCACGACGTCGAGGAAGCCCTGGTGCTCTCCGATCACGTGGTGGTGCTCGCGCGGGAAACGGCCACGGGCCCCGCGACCATCGCCGAGATCATCTCCCCCGAGCTGGCCCGCCCGCGCTCCCGCGAGGACAGTGAGATCACCGCACTGCGCGCCCACCTGTTGGCCCTACTCGGCGTGGAGCGCTGAGCGCATGGCGCAGTTGTCCCGACGCCGCGCACTGCAGGCACTCGGCCTGTCCGCGCTGGCGCTGCCCCTGAGCGGATGCGTCATGGAGGGCGAAGGTCCGGGCCGCGGTGTGGCCGGCGGTTCCGCGCACGAGATCTACCTGGACTACGCGACCTACAACCCGCTGTCCCTGATCATCAAGGCCAAGGGCTGGCTCGAGAAGGTCGCCGGCGCCCACGGCCAGACCGTGACGTGGGTGTACTCGGCCGGTTCCAACAAGGCCAACGAGTCGCTACGCGCCGGGGTCGTGGACGTGGGCTCCACGGCAGGTTCCGCCGCACTGCTCGCGCGTGCCAACCGCTCGCCGATCAGGACGATCGACCTGTTCTCACAGCCCGAGTGGTCCGCGCTCGTGCGCACCCCGGACTCCCCCGTGCGCACCGTGGCGGACCTCGCGGGCACGTCCGTGGCCGCGACGAAGGGCACGGATCCGTACTTCTTCCTCCTGCAGTCCCTCGGCGCGGCGGGCATGAGCGCACAGGACGTCACCGTGGTGAACCTGCAGCACGCGGACGGGCGCACCGCGCTGGACACCGGTCAGGTGGCCGCATGGTCCGGACTGGACCCCGTGATGGCCGCCGCGGAGAAGGCGGGGGACGTGCTGTTCCACCGGCAGTTGGAGTTCAACACGTACGGGTTCCTCAACGCGAGGGAGGTGTTCCTGCAGCTGAATCCCACGGGTGCGCAGGACGTGGTGAACACGTACGCCTACGCGCGGCAGTGGGCGCTGCAGCACCCGGAGGAGGGGATCGCGATCCTCGCGGAAGGCGCGAGCATCGATCGCGACACCGCCCGGCGGGTCTGGCAGCGCACCCACCTGGACATCGACCCCGTTCCGGGCCCCGAACAGCTCGCGGTGCTCGAGCGGGTCGGGCCCATCCTGGTGGAATCCGGGGACGTCTCCTCGCAGCAGGACGTGGACGAGGCGCTCGCGAACATCGTGGAGCAGCACTACGCACAACACGCCGATGCGGCCGCCGTGGCCCAGGTGATCGAAGGGAAGCAGTCCTCATGAGCACTCACGACACCTCCTCCGCCGCACCGCGGTCCTCGGACGGCGCGTCCTCCGAAGCAGCTGGCGTCACTGCGGTGGCCACACTGTCCGACGACAACGGACGCCACGAGGCGGGCGCGGTGGCACCCGGCGACGTCGCACCCCCATCAGACACCCCTGCCGCGGCGGATTCCCGCACGCGTCCCAGCGCGCTGCGCAATCCTTGGGCCCTGGGGCTGATCGGGATCGTCCTGCCCGTGCTGCTGGTGCTCGCGTGGCACACCCTCTCCACGAACGGGACCTTCTCCCCCGTGCAGTTGCCGCGCCCGTCCGCGGTGCTCGCCGCGGGATGGGAGCTGCTGCGCAGCGGTGACCTGTGGTTGCACGTGGGGATCTCCACGCAGCGCGTGATCGTGGGCTTCCTGATCGGCAGTGGGCTCGGGCTGTTGCTCGGCGCGTTGCTGGGGCTCTCCCCGTGGGCGCGGGCCATCGGCTCGCCCACGATCGGCGCGCTGCGCGCCGTGCCGTCCCTGGCATGGGTGCCGTTGCTGTTGCTGTGGATCGGGATCGGGGAGAACTCCAAGGTGACCCTGGTGGCGATCGGCGCCTTCTTCCCGGTGTACACCACGGTGTCCGCCGCGCTGCGCCACGTGGACCAGCACCTGATCGAAGCCGCACGGTCCTTCGGGCTGCGCGGGGTCAAGCTCTTCACCACCGTGCAGTTGCCCGCGGTGCTGCCCTCCGTGATCTCCGGGCTGCGCCTGGCCCTGGCCCAGGCGTGGTTGTTCCTGGTGGCCGCGGAACTATTGGGCTCCTCCATGGGCCTGGGATTCCTGCTCACCGATTCGCAGAACAACGGCCGCACGGACCGGTTGCTGCTCGCGATCGTGTTGCTGGCCGTGCTGGGCAAGCTCACGGACGCCCTGCTCGGCATCTTCGAGCGGTGGACGCAGCAGCGCTGGAGCGTGGCCGGAACCAGGTGACAACCCGCCCGGTTCCCGCCGGCGCCCGCCGTTCCACCGCGGCCCGGTCGTTCGACCGGGGGCCCGGCCGTTACAGACACCGACCGTTCGGATCGACATCACAGGAGGACTCGTGACCGGTACGCACTCGTACTCAGACCCCGCTCACCCCACACCGAACCCGGCGTTGATCTCCGACGACGCCCGGGTGCAGTTCTGGGTCGAGCAGGCCGGGCGGCTGGACTGGGCGCAGCCGTGGCACACGGCTCACCGGTTCGAGAAGCCGCAGCGCACGGGTGAGGACCACGACGGCAACCCCACTTACACCGTGCCCGAGATCGCGTGGTTCGAAGGCGGGAAACTCAACGTCTCGTACAACTGCGTGGACCGCCATGTGGCAGCCGGGCGTGGTCAGCACGTGGCCCTGTACTTCGAGGGTGAACCCGGGGACCGCCTGGTCTATACCTACGCGGACCTGCAGCGTGAGGTGTCCAGGGCCGCCAACGCCCTGCTCGAACTGGGCGTGGAGAAGGGCGACCGCGTGGTCATCTACCTCCCGGTCATCCCGGAGACCGTGATCATCACGCTCGCGTGCGCGCGCATCGGGGCGATCCACTCGCTCGTGTTCGGCGGGTTCTCCGCAGAAGCCCTCAAGTTCCGGGTCGAGGACACCGGAGCCAAGGTCCTGGTGACCACGGACGGGCAGAACCGGCGCGGCGCCGTCGTCCCCGTGAAGACCAATGCGGACGAGGCCTGCAGCGGTGAGAACAGCATCGAGCACGTGATCGTGGTGCGCCGCACGTCCCGGCCCGGGCGCACCGATCTGCCGCGCGGCACCCGGGGCCTGCATTCCAAGGACGAGGAACTCGTGCCGTGGACCCCCGGGCGTGACGTGTGGTGGCACGAGCTCACCGCGGGCGTCTCGGAAGTCCACGAGCCCGAGGCGTTCGACGCGGAGACGCCCCTGTTCATCATCTACACGTCCGGCACCACGGGGAGGCCCAAGGGCCTGGTCCACACGATGGGCGGATACATGGTGCAGACGGCATACACCCACGCCCTGCTGTTCGACCTGCTCCCGGACGTGCCCGACGCGTCCGGGGTGCTGCGCCCGGAGGAGCTGTCCGCCGTGAACGACCCCGCCAAGGTGGACTCCACCGTGCACTGGTGCACCGCGGACCTCGCGTGGGTCACCGCGCACACCTACGAGATCTACGGCCCGCTGGTCAACGGCGTGTCCCAGGTGATCTACGAGGGCACGCCCAACACCCCGGATTACGGTCGCCACTTTGAGATCATCGAGCGCTACGGCGTGACCAACTACTACACGGCACCCACCCTGATCCGCTCGCTCATGGGCGCGTTCCCCAAGGGGCTGCCCCCGGTCTACAACCTCTCCTCGATCCGGTTGCTCGGCTCCGTGGGCGAGTCCATCAACCCGGAGGCGTGGCGCTGGTTGCGCGCCCAGGTAGGCCGCGACGAGGTGCCCTTCGTGGACACGTGGTGGCAGTCCGAGACGGGCTCGTGCGTCGCGTCCCCGCGCCCGCACGATCCGCAGTTCGCCCGTCCCGGCACGTTCGACGAGGCTGCAGCGCACACCTCTCCCAAGCCCGGTTGCGCTACGCGTGCGGTCCCCGGCGTATCTGTGCGGGTACTGGACGAGGCCGGTGAGGAAGTGGGCCCCAACCTGCAGGGTTACGCCGTGATCGACAAGATCGGCCCGTCCATGGCCCGCACGGTATGGGGCGATCCGCAGCGCTACCTG
The DNA here is from genome assembly GCF_031844145.1 of Kocuria sp. PD6. NCBI lineage: Bacteria > Bacillati > Actinomycetota > Actinomycetes > Micrococcales > Micrococcaceae > Kocuria > Kocuria sp. PD6. The sequence goes on along the minus strand of NZ_JAUZUS010000005.1, from coordinate 37,253 downwards.
TCTTCCTACTGGGCGGCCTACGGCGAGCGCGGTTGGTTCCGGGCCGGCGACGGCGCACGCACCGATGACGAGGGCGACCTCTACATCCTGGGGCGGGTGGACGACGTGATCAACGTGAGCGGGCACCGGTTGTCGACGATCGAGATCGAATCCGCCCTGGTGACCCACCCCCACGTAGTGGAGGCCGGGGCCACCCCGATCCGCGACGCGGTAACGGGCCACGCTATTTTGGCGTGCGTGGTGCTCACAACGGATGCGCAATCGCTGTCCGCGGACGAGGTCCGCGAGGAGCTGCGCGCGCACGTGGCCCGGGAGATCGGCCCGATCGCCAAACCGCGCGAGGTCATCGTGGTTCCGGATCTGCCCAAGACCCGTTCGGGGAAGATCACGCGCCGCCTGCTGACCCAGCTCTACGAGGGCGAGCAGCTGGGCGACCGTTCCTCGCTGCAGAACGAGGAAGCGCTAAACGCGATCGCGGAGGTCTTGGCAGGGCGTGCTTAGCTTGACCACATGAGCTTGTTGCCCCGATCCCACGGCGGTCGCGGCTGGGTCTGGTTGGCGTGTGCGGCCGGGGTCGTGCATGCCGGATTCAGCCTCTACTGGGCTTTGGGCGGGCACTGGTTGCTGGACACCGTGGGGCAGTGGACGGTACGGCTGTCCTACGAGGCACCCCTGGCCGTCGGGCTGGGGCTGGGCATGGTTTCGCTTTTCAAGCTCATGGCAGCCGTCATCCCAGTGGCGGAAGCCTACGACAGGGTGCCCTGGCGGCGGTTCTGGCGGGCCATAAGTTGGGTGGGTGCCGTGGTCCTGGTGGTCTACGGCGGGACCAACACGGTGATCAGCAATGCCGTGCTCATCGGGCTCATCCGCCCGGCCACCGGATACGAGCGACTAGCCATGATCGGTCACGCATGGTTGTGGGATCCACTGTTCCTGGTCTGGGGTGCCGCGCTGCTGATCCATCTGTGGCGGTCCCGGCCGGCGCGGACGCGCCCGCACGGCACACGTGAGTCACTTATCGGGAGGTGAACATCCGCACGAAGGAGCCGACCGGGGAACCCACGCCACCAACTGCGGATGACCACCACCCAGGCTTCTTCCTGATCTGCGGGCATGACCGCGTGTGACCCCGCGAACTGTTATGCCCCGAAGGAACTTCTAAGATGGCTCAGTGATGAATTCCGCCGCGCAGCCCTCGACCGAGCGACCCGTCACCGGCACTACCCGCACGGCCACAGCCCCCGCGGACGCGTCCGTCACTGCCGGGATTGCTGCCGTGGCCGGCGATGCCTGGCAGCGCATGTTCGGGGACACCCACAGCTCCGACCTCAAGCTCGCCATGGCCGCCTCTGGCACCGTGTTGAGCGTGTTCACTGTGGGGCACATGGCCGGGAACATGCAGGTCTACCTAGGCCGGGACCACTACAACGAGTACGCCGAGTTCATTCGCACGGTGGGCGCGCCGGTGCTGCCCCGCAACTCCGTGCTGTGGGTCGTGCGTATCGGGTTGATCGGAAGTGCTGCGACCCATGTGTTGGCCGGAACCGAGCTCACGCTGCGGGCCATGAGCGCCGAGGGCCGCGCGGTGGCGGATGCGCTCCGGCCCATCACGTGGCGGGTGGGCGCCGCCGCGCAGAAGGTGCTGCGGGGTGGCTTCCCCCTCGCGCCTCCCCCGAGCGGGACGCAACGGTACCGGAAAGCGGCGTTCAACGGCGCCTTCCTGGCCAGCCGCTTAGATGGCCACGCGCCACGTCAGCGCCCCCGGGGCCGACGCCGCTCCGTCCCCCGGATCATCGCCCGCTCGATGCGCTCCACGGGCGCGGTGCTCGGACTGTTCACGGTGCACCACGTGCTGGACCTGACGGCGGGCGCCCGGCCTGCTGCTTCCGTAAGCCACACCCACGGTGACGCGTACGGCAACCTGGTGGCGAGCCTGTCCCGGCCGTCCGTGGCGGTGTTCTATACGGCCTCGATGGCCGCGCTCGCCGGACACATGATCCACGGCTTGCGGACCGCCGCGATGGACACCGGGGTGACCGGAACCGCGCGACGGGTACGACAGGTGGACACGATCGCTAAGGCCGTGGGCGGCGTCGTCGCCCTGGGGAACGTGAGCATTCCCGTGGCCGTACTGACCAAGGTGGTGCGCTGATGCTGTTGACCGTTCACGTGTGGCGCCAGGCGGGCGAGGACGAGCCCGGTGGCTTCGAGACCGTCCACCCCGTGCAGGCCCGCGAGGAGATGAGCGTGCTCGAATTGCTCGATGCCGTCAACGAGACGCTCGAGCGCCAGGGTACAGAGCCGGTGAGCTTCGACGACGGCTGTCGCGAGGGCATCTGCGGCAAGTGCGGCGTGACCGTGGACGGCGTGGCCCACGGGCCGGAGAAGAACCGGGCCTCGTGCACTCAGTCGCTCAGGGCCTACCGGGACGGGGACGAGATCTTCATCGAGCCCCTGCGCGCGGGAGCGTTCCCGGTCAAGAAGGACCTGTCCGTGGACAAGAAGGCCCTGCGGCGCGTGGCCAAGGAGGCCAAGTTCCCGGTCGCGATGAAGGCGTTGAACACCGCTGGGTGCATCAGCTGCGGCGCGTGCGTGGCCGCGTGCCCCAACGGCTCGGGCCAGCTCTACGTGGGCACGCTGCTCAAGGAACTGCCGCCGCTCGCCAAGACGCCCGAGGAACGCGACGAGCGCTCGAGCAAGGTGCTCGACGCCGCCGAGCACGAGTTCGGCCCGTGCTCCCTGCTGGGCGATTGCACGGAGGTCTGCCCGGCGGGGCTGCCACTCGAGAACCTCACCGCGGTGGCGCGGGAAAACCTGCGCCGGAAGGACCCCGAGAAGTACGGCTGAGTTCCGCCCCGAAGCCAGCGAGCTCACCAGCAGTCGGCGACCCCACGGGCGGGAAGTTCACCGCTTTCACCGCGGGCCCCACCGACCGGGGGCCGAACCGCGGACGGGCGGGTCAGCCCTTGCGCCACCGGGGAAAGGGCAGCCGCAACGGCCCGGCGGGACGCGCGGTGGTGCGGGCCGCCGAGCGTGAGTCCTCGACCACCGTGGCATCCGGGATCCTGCGGGCCAGGGAACGCTGGAACCTGTTCTGCAGCGTGACCTTCGCGGCGGGGCACCCGTGGCGCGCGCCCTCTGAATCAATCGCACCCGCTTTCGGGCGGCTGCGATCCGCACGGTTTGGTCCGTCACCCACGCGCGCGACACAATAGGCGCACCATCCCGAGCGGCCGAGAGACCTGGATCCATGACGCCGCAGCAACCCGCAGTGCTCGGCCAACTGCACGGTGCTACCGCCAGGACCGATGGAGTGCTGCGCGGCCCCGGGCAGCTGTCGGACGGGAGCCGTACCCGGCCGACGAGGAGGACATCCATGGCCGAGCACCAGTTCGGTTTCCGCACCCGCGCCCTGCACGCCGGCGGCACCCCGGACGCCGAGCACGGGGCCCGCTCCGTGCCCATCTACCAGACCAGCTCGTTCGTCTTCAAGGACGCCGACGACGCCGCCAACCTGTTCGCGCTGCAGAAGTACGGCAACATTTACTCGCGCATCGGCAACCCCACCGTGGCGGCCCTGGAAGAGCGCATCGCCTCCCTCGAGGGCGGGATCGGGGCGGTCGCCACGTCCTCCGGGATGGCCGCCGAGTTCATCACGTTCGCCGCGCTGTGTGGCCAGGGTGACCACGTGGTGGCCTCGTCCCAGCTCTACGGCGGAACGGTCACCCAGCTGGACGTGACCCTGCGTCGCTTCGGCGTGGAAACCACCTTCGTCCCCGGGACCGACCCGGCGGACTACAAGGCTGCGATCACCGAGCACACCAAGGCCGTGTACACAGAGCTCGTGGCCAATCCCTCCGGTGAGATCGCCGATCTGGAGGGGCTCGCCGCGGTGGCCCACGAGGCGGGTGTCCCGCTCATCGTGGACGCGACCCTCAACACCCCGTACCTGTGCCGCCCGTTCGAGCACGGCGCGGACATCGTGATCCACTCGATCACCAAGTTCCTGGGCGGGCACGGCAACACCCTGGGTGGCGTGGTGGTCGAATCCGGCCGCTTCGACTGGGGCAACGGGAAGTTCCCGGCCATGACCGAACCGGTTCCCTCGTACAACAACGTGACGTGGTGGGGGAACTTCGGTGAGTACGGGTTCCTGACCAAACTGCGTTCGGAGCAGCTGCGGGACATCGGGCCGTCCTTGACCCCGCAGGCCGCGTGGAACCTGCTGCAGGGTGTGGAGACCCTCCCCCAGCGCATGGACGCCCACGTGGCCAACGCGCAGGAGGTCGTGCAGTGGCTCGCCACGGATCCACGCATCTCCTACGTCAATTACGCGGGACTCGAGGGCCACCCCCACCACGAACGCGCGCAGAAGTACCTGCCCCACGGCATCGGATCCGTCTTCGCCTTCGGTGTGGCCGGCACGGACGAGTTGAGCGGCCGTGAGGTGGGCGCCCGATTCATCGGGAGCCTGCAACTGGCCTCACACCTGGCCAACATCGGGGACGCCCGCACCCTTGTGCTGCACCCCGCATCCACGACCCACCAGCAGTTGAGCTCCGAACAGCTCGCCGCGGGCGGGGTCAAGGAGGACCTGATCCGGATCTCCGTGGGTCTCGAGGACGCCGCGGACATCCTGTGGGACCTGGACCAGGCACTAAGCGCAGCCAGCGGTAGGAACCGGGACGGCGGCGTCATCGCCCCCTCCGCCGCGCTCACGGACGCGGCGCGCACCACCCTGGACCAGGACAACAGTGCGGCGGCCTGCACGCTGCCCGGAGCCGAAGGAGAACAGGTATGAGCACGCAACGCACCTGGGTGGGCCCCAGCGCCCCCGAACGGCTCGGCATCCTGCGGGGCACGCGCTCGATCGCGATCGTGGGAATGTCCGACAAGCCGTCCCGCGCGAGCTACTTCGTGGCCACGTACCTGCAGTCGTCGAGCCCGTACCGCGTGTACTTCGTGAACCCCGTGCTGGACGAGGTGCTGGGCCAGAAGGTCTACCCGTCGCTCGCGGAGCTGCCCGAGGTCCCGGACCTCGTGGACGTGTTCCGCAAGGACGCGGACCTGCCCGGCGTGGCACGGGAGGCCGTGGCCGTGGGCGCCAAGACCCTGTGGCTGCAGCTGGGCTCGTGGAACGAGGAAGCGGCGGCCATCGCAGAGGACGCCGGGCTGGACGTGGTGATGGACCAGTGCGTGAAGATCGAGCACGCGCGCTTCCACGGCGGTCTCCACCTGGCCGGGTTCAACACCGGAGTGATCTCCTCGAAGCGCCAGGTCCTGGCCTGAGATCGGGAGGTGTCGGCGACATCACGTCGCAGGCCGGACGCTGTCCCGTGGCGCGGAGGAGCCCACTCCCTATGCTTGACCGGTGGAGAAGGCCCAGGATGTGATCCGAGCCACATGAGAACCGTCCGACCCCCGAGGAGTTGCTCCCGTGTCCGCCAAGAAAACCCTGCAAGTCACCCTGGCCTTCGTGGGCCTGCTGGTGGGTGCCGGTTTCGCCACCGGTCAAGAAGTCATCCAGTACTTCATCTCGTTCGGTGTCTGGGGGCTGGCCGGCTCGGTGGTCTCGGGGATCCTGATGATCGCCGCGGGTGCCGTGATCATCCACATCGGCAGCTACTTCCTGGCGGACGAACACCGCCGGGTCTTCCGGTCCGTGTCCTCTCCCGTGGTGTCCCGGTTCCTGGACATCGCGGTGAGCCTGACCCTGCTGGCCATGGGCATCGTGATGCTCGCCGGTGCGGGTTCCACACTGGAACAACAGTTCGGGCTGCCCGCATGGATCGGTTCGGCCATCATGGTGGTGCTCGTGATGGTCACGGGGCTGCTCAACGTCAACAAGGTCACCAACATCATCTCGGCGGTCACCCCGGCGATCTTCGTGGCCGTGATCGTGGCTTTCGGCTACACCCTGACCAAGCTCCCCGTGGATCTCGGATCGCTGCACGAGCTCGCGGTGCAGGCGGACTCCCCCGTGAGCCCGTGGTGGCTGTCCGCGATCAACTACACGTGCATGGCCCTGATGCTGGGCGTGTCCATGTCCCTGGTAATCGGCGGCAACGCCCTCAACCCGCGCGATGCCGGCTGGGGCGGGCTGCTGGGCGGCGTGGTCTACACCGTTCTGCTGGCCATGAACGCCTTCGCCCTACTCGTGAACTTCGATGCCGTGGGCGGCTCCGAGGTGCCCATGCTCCAGCTCTTCCAAACCATGCACCCGTGGGCCGCACTCGGGATGGTTGTGGTGACGTTCGTGATGATTTACAACACGACCATCAGCATGTTCTACGCCCTGGGTCGCCGGGTCACCGTGAACCACCGCCACCGCTACGTCCCGATCTTCCTGGGCCTGTGCGCGGTGGGTTACGTGGTGAGCCTCGCGGGCTTCGGCACCCTGATGAGCGTGGTCTACCCGATCATCGGGTACGTGGGCATGGTCCTGGTGGTCGTCATGCTGTGGTGGTGGTTCCGTCACCGCGAGGACATCAGCGTGGAGGCCGGGCGCCGCAACCGGATCCGCGCCCTGCTGACCAAGCGTCGCGCGCAGGACAAGGAGTTCTCCGAGTTCAACGAGCACCAGCTCCGGGACGCGACCCACGATTCCCCCGCGGACGACGACGCCCTCACCGGCGCGATCGACACCCAGGTCCAGCAGGATCTCGCGGACGGCTCGGGCGACTCCCCGATCCCCTCGCCCGAGCGCCGCTGAGCGCAGCCGTCGAGCGGTCCCCGCGAGCGGCGTCGTCCGCGCGCCCGCCACGCACGGTGACGTGCGTGCGCGGGAACGACAGCGGCGTCGTCGCCCCTGCAAAGAGCCGGGGACGACGACGCCGCGTACGGGTCGCTCAGCGGCGCGCCCCGTTCTTCTGGTTGGCGCGCTGTTCCCAGAACACGGGGAGTGTGACGGTGTCCGTGCCGTCCCAGGCGGAGAGACCGGTGATCCCGGGGACGTCCCCGGCCTTGAACACGGGCTCCACCCCGGCCTTGCGCTGTTCCATGTAGTTGGCCAGCACCTTGGCGGCGACACCCGCGAGCATGCACAGCGCGATGAGGTTCAGCGTGGCCATGAAAGCCATGAACAGGTCCGCGAGAGACCACACGAGGTCCAGCGCGAGCATGGCACCCAGGAACACGCACACGAGCACGGCGAAGCGGTAGATGTTCATGGCCGCACGGGACTTGGTCATGAAGCGGATGTTGGACTCGCCGTAGTAGTAGTTGCCGATCACCGAGGACCACGCGAACAGGAAGATCGCCACGGTCAGGAAGTGCACGGCCCAGTCACCCAGCTGCATGCCCAGGGCGCTCTGCGTGAGGGAGGCACCCTGGCGCTCGTCGCCGAACGTGGGGTTGGAGAGCAGCACGATGAACGCGGTGATCGAGCACACGAGCATGGTGTCGAAGAACACCCCCAGGGACTGCACGAAACCCTGCTTGGCCGGGTGGGAGATGGAGGCGGTCGCACCGGCGTTGGGCGCGGAACCCATGCCGGCCTCGTTGGAGAACAGACCGCGCTTCATACCCTGGATGATCACACCGAGCACGCTGCCCGTGACGAACTCGCGGATGCCGAACGCGCCCTCCACGATCATGAGCAGCATGCCGGGGACCGCGGTGATGTTCAGGACCATCACGAGCAGCCCCAGGACCAGGTACAGCACGGCCATGACGGGGACCAGGATCTGCGTCACGGAGGAGATGGAGCGGATGCCGCCGAAGATCACGGCCGCGGTGATGACCACGAGCGCGAGACCCAGGACCACGCGCATCCACATGCCCTGGCCGTTGGTGATGTCCACGTCGAAGGACCCGCTCACGGCGTCCACGATGGAATTGGACTGCACGGAGTTGAACACGAAACCGTAGGTCACGGTGATGATGACCGCGAACAGCAGACCCATCCAGCGCTTGTTGAGCCCGCGCTCCATGTAGTACGCGGGACCGCCCACGTAGCCGTCGCCGGTCTTGACCTTGTACAGCTGCCCCAGCAGGGACTCCACGAACGCGCTGGCCGCGCCGATCGCGGCGATGACCCACATCCAGAACACCGCACCGGGCCCACCCAGGCTGATGGCGATGGCCACACCGGCGATGTTGCCCGTGCCCACGCGAGCGGCCGCGGAGACCGTGAACGCGCGGAACGAGGAGATGCCCTTCCGGCCGTTCTCGGCGTCACCGGGCGGATCGGTGAGCACCCTGAACATCTCGGGGATCCCGCGCAGCTGAATGGCCTTGGTACGGATGGTCAGGTACAACCCCACACCGATCAGGATCGCGAAGACGACGTACCAGATGTAACCGCCCAGCGTTCCCACGAGTTCTGTCAACGCATCCATGTGATTCCCCGGAATTCTGCCTCAAGACGGTTCCGGCCGCTGCGCGATGGGCAGCGGGGAACCGGGTGACTGATGTGTGCTGTTGCACTGATCTAGGTCACAGTAGCGGAAACAGGGCCCCGTGCGGGTGTCAGCGGGACGTGTCCGGGCCCTGGTGCCCCGGACCCTGGTGTCCCGGGGGCGGCGTCGGGGCACCGGCGGTGGAACCCGGCCCCGGGGCCCGATGCAGGGACGCCGTGGACGTGGTGGACCCGGAACCCGTGGAGTTCTCCCGGCCCACCGGGCGGAACGCGCCCACCGCGGGCCGCTCCGCGAGCACCGGGAACGCCCCCGTGAAGCCCTCGCGTTCGGCGGCGATCTCGCGCACCCTGCCCCGCACCATGAACCACCCGATCACCAGGATCGGGATCAGCACCAGGGAGGACGCCAGGGTGAAGGTGCCCACGGGGTAGTCCACGGCCATCAGCACAAGGACCCCCGCGAGGAAGAACATGGTCAGCCAGTTGGTGAACGGCGCCAGCGGCGCCCGGTAGCTCGGGCGGTTGTAGAAGCCCTTCCGCGCCAGGGAGACGTATCGCTGGTGGGACAGCGAGATCGCGGCCCAGCCCGCCATGGTGCCCAGTGCCGCGAGGTTCAACACGATCTCGAACGCCTGCTCCGGGACCACGAAGTTCAGCCCCACGCCGAGCACGGCCACCCCGGCGGTCAACAGGATGCCGCCGTAGGGCACGCCGGACGCGGACAGCTTGCCCGTGAACCTCGGGGCGGAACCGGCCTGCGCCATGGAATGGACGATGCGCCCGGTGGAATAGAGGCCTGCGTTGAGCGAGGACAGCGCCGCGGTGATCACCACGAGCTGCATGATGGGCCCCGCCGCGTCCACGCCAATGGACGAGAAGAACGTGACGAACGGGCTCTCGGTGGCGCTGTAGGCGGTGTAGGGCAACAGCAGGCACAACAGCAGGACGGAGCCCACGTAGAACACCGCGATCCGCAGGATCACCGTGTTGATGGCCCGGGGGATGACCTTCTCCGCGTTGCGGGTCTCCCCGGACGTGGTGCCCACGAGCTCGATGCCGGCGTACGCGAACACCACACCCTGCACCACGATGAGTGCCGGCAGCACGCCGGACGGGAAGAGGCCCCCGCTGTCCCGGATCAGGGAGAACCCCACCTCGGAACCGGTGGGCGTGCCGAACAGCACGAAGAACGTGCCGATGACCAGGAAGACCACCAGGGCCAGGACCTTGATCAGGGAGAACCAGAACTCCAGCTCGCCGAACACCTTGACCGAGACCAGGTTCAGCAACACCACTAGGACCACCACGATCAACGCGAGGATCCACTGCGGGATCCCCGCCACGAACGCGCTGTATTGACCGAACCACTTGATGTAGATCGCGATGGCCGTGGCGTCCGCGACCGCCGTCATGGCCCAGTTCAGCCAATACAACCACCCGGAGACATACGCGGCCTTCTCGCCGTAGAACTCACGGGCGTAGGAGACGAACGAGCCGGAGGACGGCCGGTGCACCACGAGTTCGCCCAGTGAGCGCAGGATCAGGTAGGCGAAGAAACCGCACACCGCGTACAGCAGGAACAGGGACGGACCGGCCTGCTCCAACCGGCCACCGGCGCCCAGGAACAGCCCGGTCCCGATCGCGCTGCCGATCGCGATCATCTGCAACTGGCGAGCGCCCAGCCCCTTGTGGAACCCCGCCGTCTCGTCCTCGAAGCGCCGCTGCAGGACGTGTTTCTCCTGGACCTCGGTCAACCGCGGGCCGTTCTGGGACATATCTGTTCCCTTCGTCCTGACCGCCCGGGTGGGACCGTCCTCAGTCCTCCACGACGCGCACTGCGCCCTTGTCCGCGGAGGTCACCATGGAAGCGTACGCCCGCAGCGCCTTGGACACGCGACGTTCACGCGGCTTGGTGGGCTTCCAGGGGGCGTCACCCTTCTCCTGGCGACGGCGCGCGAGCTCGGCGTCGTCCACGTTGACCCGCAGCACGCGGTTCTCCACGTCGATCTCGATCTCGTCACCGTGCTCGATGAGACCCACGGCACCGCCAGCCGCTGCCTCCGGGGAGATGTGGCCGATCGAGATCCCGGAGGTGCCCCCGGAGAAGCGGCCGTCCGTGATGAGCGCGCACTTCTTGCCGAGCCCCAGGCCCTTGAGGTAGCTCGTGGGGTACAGCATCTCCTGCATGCCCGGTCCGCCCTTGGGTCCCTCGTAGGCAATGACGACGATGTCCCCCTCCTTCACGTTCTTGGAGAGGATCTCGTGCACGGCCTCGTCCTGGGACTCCACCACGAAGGCCCGGCCGGTGAAGTGGAACAGGTCGGGGTCGATCCCGGCGGTCTTGATCACCGCGCCGTCCTCGGCGATGTTGCCGAACAGCACGCAGAGCCCACCCTCCTTGGTGTAGGCGTGCTCCACGGAGCGGATGCAGCCCTCGGCGGCGTCCACGTCGTGGTCCTCGTACTCGTTGGCCTGCGAGAACGCCTGGGTGGTGCGCACGCCGCCCGGTGCCGCCAGGAAGAACTCCTTGGCGGCGTCGGATGCCTTGCCCGAGCGGATGTCCCACTCGTCCAACCACTCGCCCATGGTCTGCGAGTGGACGGTGTGGACGTCCTCGTTCAGCAGCCCGCCGCGCCGCAGTTCACCCAGGATCGCGGGGATGCCGCCCGCCCGGTGGACGTGCTCGATGTGATACTTGGTGGAGTTCGGCGCCACCTTGGCCAGGCACGGGACCTTCCGGGACAGCGCGTCGATGTCCGAGAGATTGAAGTCCACCTCGGCTTCCTGCGCGGCGGCCAGGATGTGCAGCACCGTGTTGGTGGACCCACCCATGGCGATGTCCAGGGCCATGGCGTTGCGGAACGCTGCCTTGGTGGCGATGTTGCGGGGCAGCACGGAGTCGTCGTCGTGCTCGTAATAGCGCTTGGCGGATTCCACGATCCGCCGCCCGGCCTCCAGGAACAACCGCTTGCGGTTCACGTGCGTGGCCAGCGTGGTGCCGTTGCCGGGCAGGGACAGACCCAGCGCCTCGGTCAGGCAGTTCATGGAGTTGGCGGTGAACATCCCGGAGCACGAACCGCACGTGGGGCACGCGTTCTCCTCGATCTGGGCCAGCTGCGTGTCCGTGACGGACTCGTCCACGGCCAGGGCCATGGCGTCCACGAGGTCCACGCGGTGCTCCACCACGCCCTCCACGCCCTCGCCGGATTCCATGGGGCCGCCGGAGACGAAGACCACGGGGATGTTCAGGCGCAGCGCGGCCATGAGCATGCCGGGGGTGATCTTGTCGCAGTTGGAGATGCACACCAGGGCGTCCGCGCAGTGCGCGTTGACCATGTACTCCACGGAGTCGGCGATGATGTCCCGGGAGGGCAGGGAGTACAGCATGCCGTCGTGGCCCATGGCGATGCCGTCGTCCACGGCGATGGTGTTGAACTCCTTGGCCACGCCTCCGGCCTCGCGCACCGCGGAGGCCACGAGCTCCCCCATGTTCTTCAGGTGCACGTGACCGGGGACGAATTGCGTGAAGGAGTTCGCGATCGCGATGATCGGCTTGCCGAAGTCTTCGCTGCCCATGCCGGTGGCGCGCCAGAGGGCGCGGGCACCCGCCATGTTCCGACCGGTGGTGGACGTTGCTGAACGTAGCTGCGGCACTGTGACCCCTTCCCGAAGGCTGGACCGGGACGTGGACGGCGCGAAATGCGCCGTTCTCCCGGCAAAAAGTGTTCCCTCAAGAATACGCGTGACGCCGACACAGTTTTCACATAGCAGACAGCCGTCTCACCATTCGGGACGAGAGGACGACGACGCCGCCGTCCGTCCCGCGCGCCCCGGACCCCGGCGCCGTCGTCCGCCGAGCGCGCACCGGGCCCGTCCCTAGACTGGGAGGACGGCACAACCGCGAGGGAGCAAGACGCAGATGGGCAAGCACAAGAACACACCGTGCCTGGACGACGGCGTGGACTTCGCCGTGGAACTGGACCGGGCGCAGGACCCCCTGGTGATGACCCTGGACATCGGCTCCACCGCCACGCGCGGCTCCGTGCATGACGCCACAGGGACACCCGTGCGCGGGTACCGCCACAAGATCCCCCACGCGTTCACCACCGCGGCGGACGGCACCTCCGTGATCGACCCGGACCAGGTGGTGGACGAGATCCGCGAGATCCTGGACGTGGTGTGCGACCGGAAGGAGCTCGCGGGGCGGGTGCGCGGCGTCGGCCTGGACTCCTTCGCGTCCTCCCTGGTGGGCGTGGACGCGAAGGGTGACCCCGTGACCGAGTGCTTCACGTACGCCGACTCACGGTGCGCGCCGCAGCTGAAACAAATGCGCGAGGAACTCGACGAACGGCAGGTCCAGCAGACCGTGGGCGCGCGCCTGCACACGAGCTACCTGGCCCCGCGGTTCCGGTGGCTCGCGGAAACGCGCCCCGAGGACTTCGAGGCCGCAGAGCGCTGGCTGAGCATCGGCGAGTACGTGTGGTTGCGTCTGCTCGGCACCACCGCCGCGGGTACCGCGACCGCCGCGTGGACGGGGCTGCTCAACCGCCGTTCGGGCAACTGGGATCGGCGGATGCTCAAGGCCGCCGGCATCACCGCGGACGTGCTCTCCCCGGTCCTCGAACCCCACGAACCGCTGCCGGACGTGGATCCCGAGCGCACCGCGCGTTGGCAGGGGCTCGCGAACGCGCAGTGGTTCGCGCCCGTGGCGGACGGGCTGTGCGCCAACCTGGGGGTGGGCGGATCGGACGAGCACACGATCGTCGCGTCTGCGGCGACCTCCGGCGCCATGCGGGTCCTGCTGCACCACCGCCCCCAGGACATCCCGCCGGGGCTGTGGTGCTACCGCATTGACTCCTCCCGGTGCCTGCTGGGCGGCGCCCTCAACGACGTGGGCCGCGCCGTGAGCTGGTTGCTCGACACCCTCGCGCTCGACGGCGTCGTACTCGACGAGATCGCCGCCGCGGATCCCTCCCCCGACACCCCCGGGGTGCTCCCCTTCCTGACCGGCGAACGCTCCACCGGGTGGGCGGGCAGTGCGCGGGCGGTGTTCGCGGATGTGTCAGCGTCCACGGATGCCTCCGCTATGGCGCGCGGGATGCTGGAGGGGATCGCTGGTTCCTACCGGAGGGTGTCGGACGAGCTGGAACGGGCCGCCACGGACGTGGAGCGGATCGTGGCGGCGGGCCGGGTCACCCAGGAGTTGCCGTCCTGGTTGCAGATCCTGGGCGACTACCTGGGCACCCCCGTGATCCACCAGACCATCAAGCGGTCCACGTGCCGCGGCAATGCCCTGCTCATGCTGGAGTCACTCGCGCCGGACGTGGAGTGCTCCTCCCCGGAACCCGCGGGGACGTACACCCCTCGCGATTCCGCACAGGAGTACTACCGGGGTGTCCGCGACCGTTTCGAGCGGCTCTACGGGGCGGCGGTGGAGGGCTCGTGAGCCCTCCATGTGCCGTCTTCAGCTCACGCCAACGTTCCATCCCGCGGGGACCGCGCCCAGTAGTGGGATGTGGTGGCCGCTCACATCCGGCAGGTCCGCCAGGTAGTTCCGATTGGATTCCTGCACCGGATCGGGGTGAGCCGGCCAGGATCCCAGCACGACCCCCGACACCCGCACGCCCCGGTGGTGCAGGGCCTCCAGGGTCAGCAGGGTGTGGTTCAGGGTTCCCAGGTCCGGGCGGGTCACCACGACCGTCCCGACGTCCTCCCCCGCGCGGCCTTGCAGCTCCCGCGCCAGATCCGCGATCGTATGCTGCTGCCCGTCCAGCTCCACGAGCACTCCCCCGCTGCCCTCCACCAGCACGAGGTCGTGGGATTCCTGTAATTCCATGACCCGCTCCACGTGCGCGGTGATCGACAGAAGGTCCACCCCGTCGACCGCCGCAGCGGGAGGCGGGGCCATGGGCTCGGTGAGCCGCTGTCCCTCCGCCACGGTGAGCGCCACGGACGGCACGCCGACGGTATGAGCCAGCCGAGCGACGTCGTCAACGTCCCCCGGATCGTCCCCGCGCACGCCGGTCTGTTGGGGCTTGTAGACCGCGATCCGTTGGACTCCGGAGGACCATGCGGCCACCGCGAGCGCCGCGGTCGTGTAGGTCTTGCCCACGTCCGTGTCCGTCCCCGTGACGATGGTGATACGGGGAAGGGGCGCATGGGCGAGTGGGTTGCGAGTCATGCGGTGACCTCCTGGACGGATGGCGTACCTCTATCGGCGCCGGAGCCCGGGGCCGGAACGGGTCGCGACGGCGCGACCCGGCCGAGGCCGGCGCCCATTCCCGGCGTGGACGGCTCCAGAGCGCGCAGAACCTCCCGCACCCGATCCACCGCCCCCGACAATTCTTGTAATTCCACGTTCGCGCGCGCCGTGAGACGCAGCCTGCTGATGCCGTCCGGCACCGACGGCGGGCGGAAGCATCCCACCGCCACCCCACGCTCACGCAGGGTCCGGGCGGCGTCCACGGCGAGTTCCGCCGATCCCACGGGCACCGACTGCACCGCAGCGTGCGCGAGAGGCACGTCCAGCGCGCGGGCCACGAAGGCCGCGCGCTCGTGCAACCGGTCCGCAAGCTCGGGCCGCCCGAGGACGATCCGGGCGGCCTCCGCGGCGGCCGCGGCACTCGCCGGTGCGAGGGCGGTGTCGTACACGAACGGGCGCGCACGGTTGAGCAGGTGGTCGCGCAGCAGCTCGGACCCGAGCACCGCCCCGCCCTGCGCGCCGAGCGCCTTGGACAGCGTCACGGTCAGGACCACGTGCGGCGCGCCCGCGAGGCCGAGTTCGTGCACGAGCCCGCGACCACGGCCGGCGACCCCGATCCCATGGGCCTCGTCCACGAGTAACAACGCATCGTGCGCGCAACACACCCGCGCCAGCGCCTCGAGCGGTGCGTGATCCCCCCACACCGAGTACACGGATTCGACGACGACGATCGCCCGCGACTGCGACCGCTCCGCCAGCAGCTGCTCCACGTGGGCCACGTCCGAGTGCCGCGCGATCCGCACGGGCGAGCGGGACAACCGGGCACCGTCCACGAGGGAGGCGTGCACGTGGGCGTCCGAGACGATGAGGGTGTCCACATCTCCCAACGCCGTGAGCACACCCGTGTTCGCCGCGTACCCGCTCGAGAAGACCAGGGCCGCGGGCTGACCCGTGAGCTCGCACAGGGCGCGCTCAAGCTCCTCGTGCACGGACAATGTGCCCGTGACGAGCCGCGACGCCCGTGAACCGGCCCCGTACCCGTCCAGTGCGCGGTGCGCCGCGGCCACGACGCGGGGGTCCCGCGACAGGCCCAGGTAGTCGTTGGACGCGAGGTCCACACACGGTCCACGCATGGGCCGCAGTTCACGCCGCAGTCCCAGTTCGTCGCGTTCCCGCGCCCGGTCGTGAAGCCAATCGTCAAGGGGTCCCGCGGTGCCTCCTGCCAGTGCCGTCTCCGTTTCCGTGCTCATGCCCCGGCCTCCCCGGTGACGTCCCGGGCCGCGTGCACGACGGCGCGGGCGATGCGGCGGGAGTCGTCGTCCGAACAGATGAAGGGCGGCATCGCGTAGAGCAACCGACCGAAGGGCCGCAGCCACACCCCGTGCTCGAGGGCTGCGCGCGTCAACCGTGCATTGTCCGGGGCCCGGTGGAATTCCACGACACCCACCCCGCCGATCACCCGCACGTCCTCTACCGCGTCGAGTTCGGCGGCCGAGGGGAGGATCTCCCGGAAGGCGGTTTCCAGCCGGGTGATGTCCCGGCGCCACGTGTCCCGGAGCATCCGCACGGACTGCAGGGCCACCGCGCACGCGAGCGGGTTGGCCATGAACGTGGGCCCGTGCATGAGCGCACGCTGCGGTGACGCCGTGATGACCGTTCCCACGGATCCGGACACCAGCACAGCGGCGAGGGTCATGTATCCGCCGGTCAGGGCCTTGCCCACGCACATCACGTCCGGGACCACCCCGGCCCACTCGCACGCGAACCACCGCCCGGTGCGTCCGAACCCCGTGGCGATCTCGTCCGCGATGAGCACGAGGTCCAGCTCGTCCGCGATCTCCCGCAGGGCTCGCAGACAGCGCGGGTCATACGTGCGCATCCCGCCGGCTCCCTGCAAAACGGGCTCCACGATGACGCCCGCGAGCTCGTCCCGGTGCGCCCAGGCCGTGGCGCGCACGTCCGCGCTCCACCGCGCGACGTCCTCGTCCGACCCCACCCACTCGTGATCCTCCCCCGGCGACGACGCCGCGGGAGGCGGTGCCACGAACAGCTGCTCCGCCACCAGCCCGGAGAATTCGGCGTGCATCCCGCCCTCGGGATCGCACACGCTCATGGCCCCGGTGGTGTCCCCGTGGTAGCCGCCGCGCACGGTCAGGATGCGACGGCGCTCCGGTCGTCCGAGGGCCGCCTGGTACTGCACCGCGAGCTTCAGCGCGACCTCCACGCTCACGGAGCCCGAGTCTGCGAAAAACACGTGCTGCAGCTCGGGCGGGGTGACCTCCACCAGCAGCTCCGCGAGTTCTACGGCCGGGCGGTGCGTGAGCCCCCCGAACATCACGTGGGAGAACTCCGTGATCTGGTCCACGGCGGCGCGGTCCAGCTCTGGGTTGCGGTAGCCGTGCACGGCGCACCACCACGAGGCCATGCCATCGATCGCCCGGATCCGGTCCCCCTCAGGGGTCTCCAGGGTCAGGGTCACGCCCTCCGCGGCCAGCACCGCGTGGGGTGTGGGTCCGTCCAGCGGTGCGTAGGGGTGCCAGAGCAGCCCGCGGTCACGAGCGGCGAGGCGGGTGGGCTCCACGGCGTCGTCACCCTGTTCTGCCATCTCTGCCACGGCACCCGCGGCGGGGCAAGAAGCCTCCCCGCTGCTCTCGGCGGGCGCGGTGCCGTGCGTGATCTGCGGTGCCGGTTCAGGCATTCGGCGCCACCGACGTGCCCGCACCACGACGCCGCACAGTCGGGCTCAGCTCCACCCTCACCCTGGTGTCGTCCTCGTCCTGCTCGGGGCCGTCGCCCGAGCCCAGCAGGGCCGCCAGGGCCGGAGACATGCCGGCGCCGGTCGGTGCGGACGACGCCGCGGCGCCGCCGCGGGCCAAGTCACCGGCGATGGGGGAACCGTCCTCGGGGGCGCTGCCGACCCCCTCGGCAGGCTCGCCTCGGGGCACGTCAGCAGAGGCGGACTCACCGTCGGACGCAGCATTGTCACCGGACGCGGAACCGGCGGCCGATCCGCACGCGGACCCGCACGGCGTCGTCGTCCGCTCCCCCGCGCCCTGCTCCGCACCGCTGCCCTGCACGTCGGCCGGGCCGGCGTGACGGTCCCGGGACGGGTCCGGACCGGCGCCGAGAACGGTGAAGCCGGCGTCCGCGATCATGTCCAGGTCCGCCTTGGCCGCCTGCCCTTCGGAGGTGAGGTAGTCGCCCAGGAACAGGGAGTTGACCACGTGCAGGGCGAGCGGCTGCAGCGAACGCAGGTGCATCTCGCGGCCACCGGCCATGCGGATCTCCTTGTCCGGGCACACGAAGCGCACCACGGAGAGGATCTTCAGGCACTTCTGCGGGCTCAGCTGCCACGTGCCTGCCAGGGGCGTGCCGTCGAAGGGCATGAGGAAGTTCACCGGCACGGAATCCGAGCCCAGCTCCCGCAGCGCGAAGAGCGCCTCAACGAGCTGCTCGTCCGTCTCCCGCATACCCACGATCAGCCCGGAGCACGGCGAGAGCCCGGCGTCCTTCGCGCGCTCCACGGTGTCCACGCGGTCCTGGTAGGTGTGGGTGGAGCAGATGGACTCGTAGTGGGACTCGGCGGTGTTGAGGTTGTGGTTGTAGGCGTCCACGCCCGCTCCGCTCAACGTCTCCGCCTGGCCGTCCTTGAGCAGGCCCAGGCATGCGCAGACCTCCACATCCGGGTGCTGTTCCTTCAGCGCCTCGACCGTGCGGGTCACGTTGCCCACCTCACGGTTGGACGGGCCGCGACCGCTCGCCACGAGGCACACGCGACTCGCACCACCGCGGATGCCGTACTCGGCCTGCTCCACCGCCTTTTCGGGGCTCAGCCACGAGTACTTGAGGATGTCTGTCCCGGAGTTCAGGCGCTGGGAGCAGTAGCCGCAGTCCTCGGCGCACAACCCGGACTTCAGGTTGACCAGGTAGTTCACCTTCACGGTCATCCCGAAGTGTTCGCGGCGCAGCCGTGCGGCGGCGGCCACGAGGTCCAGCATGCCGGGGTCGTCGGTGTGCAGCAGCTCGAGGGCTTCGTCCGGGGTCACTGGGTCGCCGGCGAGGACGCGCTCGGCCAGCTCGGCAGGGTTCTTGAACATTGTTCAATTATTGAACGCCGTTCAAGAAAGTCAATTCTCCAACGCCCGCCCCGCGCCGCACCGGCCGATCGGTAGAGTCACACGCAGCACCCGACCGAGCACCCCGAGAGGAGCACCGTGGCCCTGAACCGCGATGACGTGGTGGATGCCGCGTGGCACATCCTGCAGAGCTACGGCCTGGGTGACCTCTCCATGCGCCGCCTCGCCAAGGAGCTCGAGGTCCAGCCCGGCGCCCTCTACTGGCACGTGGCCAACAAGCAGGAGCTGCTGGCGGTGCTCGCCCAGCGCATGGTCGCACCGCTCGCCGCCGACCGCGCGGTGCACGACGACGCCATTCCCCGCGCCGTCCGCTCGGCCGGTCACGACGGGGCGGGTCCGGGGCACTCCGATGACGGCCGCACCGAGCCCGGCCACCTCGACCCCGCTCGGGTTGCCGAGGAGTTCCGTCGGCTGATCCTCGCGGTGCGCGACGGCGCGGAGGTCGTCGGCGTGGCCCACGCCCTCGATCCGCTCGACCTGCCGCCGGTTCCGCTACTCGTCGCGGCCCTGTCCGCCACGGGTCTCACGCAGCGGACCGCCGAGAACACGGCCCTGACCCTGGTCCGGTTCACACTGGGCTCCGTCACCGCTCAGCAGACCCGCGAGGCCATGGGGCTGCCCACCACTGACAGCGCTCCACGGTTCGAGGCCGGATTGGCCCTGATCCTCGGTCGTGAGGCAGCGCCCCTCGAGAGGTCCGACCCATGACACGGCCCGCCTTCACCATCCGTCTCCCCGAGCCCGACGACGCTCCCGCCCTCGCGGCCGTCCACGTGCGTTCCTGGCGTGAGACGTACGCGGGCATGCTCCCGGAGCGTTTCTACGACGAGACGGCGCAGTGGCGTCGTCGCACCATGTGGGACGGCCTGCTGCGCGATGAAGCCGGCCGGAGCGCGGTGCGCGTCGCGGAGGTGGCCGGACGGATCGTGGGCTTCGCCGCGGTCGGCGCACCGGAGGAGTCGCAACCGGCGCGGGAGACCGCGCTGCGCATGGTATACGTTCTGCGCGAGCACCACGGCGGCGGAGCGGGACAGGCGCTGCTGGACGCCGCGCTGGGGGCCGAGCCCGCGCAGCTGTGGGTCGCCGCGGCCAATGCGCGCGCCATCCGGTTCTACGAGGGCAATGGCTTCCGCGCGGACGGGACCGAGACGGTGGACCCGCGACTGTCGGACCTGCGCGAGCTCAGGATGGTGCGCTAGCGAGCGAGTGCGTTGGCGCGCGGACCCCGGCGCGATCGGCCAGGTAGCACGGCAGCAGGCCGATACCCGCCCCGGACCGGGTCAACTCCACGTGCACCATGGAGGACGTGGCCCCGATCGACTGGTGCATCCGCGGCAGATGCCGCACGGGATCGATCAGCTCCGGGACGTCCTGCATGGACTCGATGAAGTAGAGCAGAGGGTGCTCCTGCAATTGGGCGGGGGATTCGAGGGCCGGGTGGCGTTCCACGTACGCCGCGGACGCGTAGAGCCCCAGGAAGTAGTCCGCCACGTGGAACGACTCGTTCCGGGAGACCTCTGGGCGCCCCACGACCACCGCGACGTCGATCCCCACGAGGTTGGCGCTCGGGCGGCGCGCCGCGTTGATCATCTCGAGCCGCACACCCGGGTGGGTCTCGGACAGCCTGCGCATGGCCTCACCCACGGCGATCCCGCCCAGGCCGTCCGGGGCCAAGACCCGCACGAGCCCCTTCACCCCGCCTCCCGCACCGCCCGATTCCAGGGCGAGGGAATCCAGGGCCGTCTCGATGCCCTCGGCGGCACTCACGAACTGTCGACCCAGATCCGTGGGCTCCCACGCCCCGTCCAAGCGGACCAGCAGGCGGGCTCCCGCGGACTTCTCGAGGGCCGCGATCCTGCGGGACACCGTGGTGTGGCTGATCCCCTGAGTGGCAGCGGCACCCGAGTAGGAACCGTGCCGCACCACGGACAGGAGCAGGTTGTCCACCCCGCGCGTCATCAGACCCTCCGTGCGGAGCCGAGCGTCGGCCAGCCGTCTGTGCATTTCTGCACGCCCCCGGCCACGTTTTGGCCATTGAGCGCACGACCACCGCCCAGTAGGTTGGTGGCACTGCACTGTGACGGTCATCACATGGGCCAGAGCAGAAGGAGACCCCCATGAGCACCACGGACCAGACCACCCCACCGCCGGGCACCGGACCCGCCGCGAACGAGCAGCCCCGCGGGGGCCTCAAGAAGGTGGTCGCGGCGTCGATGGCCGGCACGGTGGTCGAGTGGTACGAATTCTTCCTGTTCGCGACCGCCTCGACCCTGGTCTTCGGTCCCCTGTTCTTCGTAGACACCGGCAACCTGCTGGACGGCATCATCAAAGCGTTCCTGGTCTACGCGGTGGGCTTCATCGCCCGCCCGCTCGGCGGCATCGTCTTCGGTCACTACGGTGACAAGTACGGCCGCAAGCATCTGCTGCAGGTCGCCATCGTCCTGGTGGGTGCCACGACCTTCCTCATGGGCTGCCTGCCCACGTTCCACCAGGTGGGCTACCTGGCCCCGGCACTGCTCGTCTTCCTGCGGTTCGCGCAGGGATTCGCCGTGGGTGGCGAATGGGGCGGCGCCGTCCTGCTCGTGGCCGAGCACTCACCCAACAAGGAACGCGGGTTCTGGGCCAGCTGGCCCCAGGCCGCGGTCCCCCTGGGCAACCTCCTGGCCACCGTCGTGCTCCTGGTGCTGTCCCGCACGCTCTCGGACGAACAGTTCCTGTCGTGGGGCTGGCGCGTGGGCTTCTGGCTCTCCGTGGTGATCGTGGCCGTGGGCTACTACATCCGCACCCACGTCACGGATGCCGCGATCTTCAAGGAGACCCAGCAGGAGATCATCGAGGCCAAGGGCGCGGCGTACGGCGTGGCGGAGGTGTTCCGCCGCTACCCCCGCGGCGTGCTCGGCGCCATGGGCCTGCGCTTCGCGGAGAACATCCTCTACTACATCGTCGTCACGTTCTCCATCACCTACCTGTCCACGCAGTTGAAGATGAACACCTCGAACATCCTGTTGCTCCTGTTGGTGGGGCACGTCGTCCATGCGATCGTGGTCCCGCTCGTGGGCCGGCTCTCCGACAAAGCCGGGCGGCGTCCCGTATACGCCACCGGGGCCGCGCTGGGCATCGTCTGGGCATTCGCGGCCTTCCCGCTGTTCAACACCCGCAACGAGTGGATCATCCTGGGAACGATCGTGGTGGGTCTCGTGATCCATGCGTTCATGTACGCCGGTCAGCCCGCGATCATGGCCGAGATGTTCCCCACCCGCATGCGCTACTCCGGCGTCTCCCTGGGCTACCAGGTCACCTCGATCATCGCGGGTTCCCTTGCGCCCATCATCGCGACGACGCTGCTGCGCCAGTTCGACTCGTGGGTCCCCATCTCCATCTACATCTCCATCGCGTGCGTGATCACGCTCTTCGCCGTGATCACGCTGCGTGAGACCCGCGGGATTTCCCTGCAGTCGGTCGACGACGCCGATCGCCGCCGCCTGGACGAAGAACGCGCCGCGCACCACGGCGCCTGAACCCCGCGACGCGCGACCGACGAAACCCTCGGGGCACGACGAAAGGATCGACATCATGACCGTCATCAGCTGGATCGGACTGGGCCACATGGGATCCCCGATGTCCGCGAACTTGGTCGAAGCGGGTCACACCGTGCGCGGCTTCGACCTCGACGAGCGGGCCATGGCCACCGCGCGGGACGGCGGTGTGGAGACGTTCTCCTCCATGGCCGAAGCCCTCGAGGGTGCGGAGGTGGTGTTCACCATGCTGCCCAAGGGCGAGCACTCCCGCGCCGTCTACCTCGGCGACCAGGGCGTCCTGGCGCTCGCCCCGAAGGACGCCCTCCTCATCGACAGTTCCACGATCGACGTGGAAACCGCCCTGGAGCTGCACAAGGCCGCAGCGGAGAAGGGTTTCGCGTTCGTGGACGCCCCGGTCTCGGGCGGGATCAGCGGTGCTGCGGCGGGAACACTCACGTTCATGATCGGGGGCGACAAGGACACCGTGGCCCGGGCCGAGCAGGTCATCACTCCCATGGCGGGTCGGATCGTGCACACCGGCGGGCCGGGCATGGGGCAATCGGCCAAGATCGTGAACAACATGATGCTCTTCGTCAATCTCGAAGCGTGTGCGGAGGGTTCCGTCCTGGCCGCCAAGGACGTGGGGCTCGCGCTGTCCGCCGGTGAGCAGACGGGCGTGGACCTCCCCGCGGCCGAACTCGCGGCCCAGCGCTTCCAGCGCCTGATCGACGAGGGGTACGGGGATCTGGACTGCAGCCTGATCGTGAAGTACGCGGCCCCGGACGGCAAGGTCCAGGGCTGGAACCCGGACGAGGTCTGACACCCCGGCCACCTCAGCGAGGTGACGCCGAGCGCCGTCGTGCTCCGAGACCGCGGTGCGCCCGGAACACGACACGCGCTCAGACCCCCGCGCCCACGACCAGCATGGTGGCGGCGAAGACGATCCCGGAGACCAACAACACCACGGTCGTGTAGCCCAGGATGTCCCGGATCTTCAGTCCCGCGATGGCCAGCAACGGCAGGGCCCAGAACGGCTGGATCATGTTCGTCCATTGATCGCCGTAGGACACGGCCATGATCACCACGGAGGGGTCCACGTCCAGGCGGGCGGCGGCGTCCAACAGGATGGGTGCCTGGATGGCCACCTGCCCGCCGCCGGACGGGACGAAGAAGTTGACCAGCCCTGCGGACAGGAAGGCCAGCAGGCCCAGCGTCTGAGGCGATGCCACGGCGACGATCGAGTCGGAGAGCACCTGGATCAGCCCCGTGGCGGTCATGATGCCCATGATCCCGGCGTACAGGGGGAATTGCAGCAGGATGTCCCCCACGTTCGACGCGGCGTTCTTGACCAGGCCCATGACCTCGAACGTGTTGCGGGACAACAGGAAGATCAGCCCCAGGAACATCCAGTTCACGATGTTCAGGGTGACCGTTCCACCCCCGGCGAAGTGGATGACCAGGTAGGCCACCAGTTCCAGGCCCACGAGAGTCGTGGGGATGCGGGAGGCATCCAACCGGTCGGCCGGGGCCTCGATCACCGGGCGCTCGATCTCCTGTTCGGACTGGGCGGGCGCCTCGGCCGTGACCGTGTGGGACTCGGGAACGCTGCGCGGTGCCACGAGCCAGAGCGCCAGGGCCACCAGGATCAGGGTGACGACGATCGCGCTGATGTTCCACCACGAGAAAATGGTCTCCCTGATGGGAATGATGTGGCCCACCTGCTTCTCGATGAACGAGCCCGGGGTCGCGGCGGTCAGTGGGCCGGAGCCCGAATACCCCATGTGCCACACCACGAACCCGGAGAACCCGGACGCCACGAGCATCGGGAAGCTCACGGCCTGGCGCCTGCGCGCGAACTCCGCGGCGACCTCCCGGGCGAGCAGACCGCCGACCACCAGGCCGAAACCCCATGTGATGAGCGAGGCCACCGCAGCGATGACGAACACGAAGACGTAGGCGCGCAGGGATGAGCGGGGCACCGAGGCCAACTTGCCGAGACCGGCGCGCACGGGCCGGGTACTGGCCAGGGCATGACCGAGCAACAGCACCAGCGCCATCTGGGTCATGAACTCCAGCAGCCCGGACAGTCCCGTGCCCCATCCCTGGATCACGGCCACGGGCCCGGAATCGGTCAGCAGCAGGGCCATGAGGGCCACCAGGACGGTGAGGACTATGGCGAAGATCAGCGCCGAGGGGATGAACCTCTCCACGGCGGTGTTGAGCGGCCGCATCACGCGGGCCAGCGGCGGTTCGGACCGGGCGGCGGTGGCCTGCGGGGTTCCCGGGGTGCTCATGACAACGGCTCTCGGTGGTGGCGGGACACGGGTGGTTCTCCGATCTGGATCAGGGTTGGGTACATGCGATCGGTTGCCGGGCGCGGGCGCGTGGCCCGGTGGTGGCCCAGGAACAGCAGGACGATCAGCAGGACGTCCACGACGTCGCCGCCGTAGTACATGACCTGCGCGCCCACGTGGGCGTCGTGGGGCGCGACTCCCGCGGGCGGATGCGCGTAGAGCCACTTGGCCAGGACCGAGTGCGCCGCGATGAAGAGCACCAGGACCACGGCGCGCACCCGGAAGGACGAACGATGCGGATCGGGGTCCGGTCCGGCGATGGCCGCCGTGAACACGTAGCCGGCCAGGAAGATGTGGGTGTGGACGAGCGCGTGGCCCCACGCGGAGGCGTGCATCCAGTGGAACAGCGCGGTGGTGTAGAGCAACCACAACCCGCCAGCATTGAGGATCGCGGCCACCACGGGGTGCGTGACCCAGCGGACGACCGGGAACCGCAGCACCCGCGAGACCCGGCGCGCCCCAGCGGTGGACAGCCCGCGCAGCGCCACCCGCACGGGCGCGCCCAGTACGAGCAGCAGGGGTCCGAGCATCCCCACCAACAGGTGCCCCACCATGTGAGCGGTGAAGCTGGTGTGCCCGGCGTGGGCGAGGGGCCCCACGAGGCCCACCCCCACGCCCAGCAGGCCGACGTAGAAACTCACGGGACGCCACGGACTCGGGCCCGTCCTGTGACGGCCCGACCACAACAACCACCCGTACCCCGCGGCAGCCAGTACCAGCACCACCACGACCAGCCACTCGAACACAGGCCATCCGACAGCAGCGGCGGTCTCCGCGTGGTGGGTGTGATCCGCATGGTGGGCGTGGTCCGAGGACATCAGCGGGTCCGATAGGCCCGCGCGCCGCGCCGCAGCACCACGAACCCGATGAGCATGAGGATCACCGCGGTGCCGTTCCACACGAGGTCGTACGGAAGGATGTCCACGCCATAGCGGATCTGGTGGATGCCCAGCAGCTTGTGGTCCACGATGCCATCGAAGAGCTGGAAGGTCCCCACGCCCAGGATCACGGCCCCGATCCAGTGGGGCCAGTGCACCCCACCCCGTCGGCGCACGTCAGCGAGCAGGAACAGACCCCAGATGGTGATGAACCACCCGAAGGCGTGGAAGAACCCGTCCGTCACGAGAGCCACCTCGTGCGTGGAAAGGTCGTAGAAGTGGTGCCACTGCAGGCCCAGGTGGAAGATGAACAAGTCGATCATGGAGGCGGCGATACCGCATCCGAACAGGAACCCGGACAGCGCCGCCCGCTTGCGGGTGCGCCGGGGGTCCGGGACAGGCCCGCCCCCTGATCCGGGGCCCCCCGACGATGTCGAGTCCGATGTGGATGCCGTGTGCGCCATGGTTCCTCCTGAATCCATTCGATCACCCCGGCCGCCCGCCCCCGGTTAGCACCCGGGCCGGTCAGCCGACTCGAGCCGGGCCGTCCCTGGTGCGGGTCACGCCCGCCCCGGGTCCGGGACGGGCGTGACCCACCTGCAAGGCTCAAAGGCTCAACGGCTCAACAACAACGCCTCACCCTGACCGCCGCCACCGCATAGGGACACGGCGGCCTTGCCGGAGCCACGCCGCGCCAGTTCCAAAGCGGCATGCAGCGCGATCCGCGCGCCCGAGGCCCCCACGGGGTGGCCCAAGGCGATCGCACCACCGTGGATGTTGACCTTCTCGGGGTCCACGCCCAGGTCGCGCACCGACTGCACGGCCACGGCCGCGAACGCCTCGTTGATCTCGATGAAGTCCAGATCCTCCAGGGTCCAGTCGGACCGCGAGAGCGCGTGCTCGATGGCCCGGGAGGGCTGGGAGTGCAGGGAGGTATCCGGGCCGGCCACCTGACCGGGCTTGCCCACCACGGCGAGCCACTCGAGTCCGTGCTCCTCCGCGTAGCCGCGCGTGGTCAGCACGAGGGCCGCAGCGCCGTCGGAAATGGGGGACGAGTTGCCCGCGGTGATGGCGCCGTCCTTCGTGAAGGCGGGGCGCAGCTTGCCGAGGCCCTCCGCGGTAGAATCGGGGCGCACGCCCTGGTCCTCGGACACCGTGATCGGATCGCCCTTGCGCTGGGGCACCTCGATGGGCGCGATCTCGTCCGCGAAGATCCCGTCCTGCTGGGCCTTGCCCGCGAGCTGGTGGCTGCGCGCGGCCACCGCGTCCTGCTCGGCGCGGTCGATCTGACGCTCGCCGTTGCCGGACTCGGTGAGCTCACCCATGGGCACGCCCTTCTCGACGTCCACGAGCCCGTCGTGGGCGAGCGAGTCCGCGAGCCGCATGTCCCCGTAGGACTTGCCCTTGCGAGCACCCAGGGCCAGGTGCGGCGCGTTGGTCATGGATTCCATCCCGCCGGCCACGACGACGTCCGCCTCACCCAGGCGCAGCATTCGCGCCGCTTCCGTGACGGCCACCAGACCGGACAGGCACACCTTGTTCAGGGCCGCCGCCGGGACGGTCTTGGGCAGTCCGGCCTTCACCGCGGCCTGCTTGGCCGGGTTCTGCCCGGTGCCCGCCTGCACCACGTTGCCCATGTAGACGTAATCCACGTCCTCGGGGGAGACCCCCGCGCGCTGCACGGCGTGCTTGATCGCGTGCGCGCCCAGGTCCACGGCGCTCAGGTCCGCGAGCGCGCCCAGCAGTTTGCCCTGGGGTGTGCGTGCTCCGTTGACGATCACCACGTCATTGGCGTTCTCTGTCATTTCTCCTCCTGTACGGGCACGGAGTCCGGGGTGACGTCCACGAGCTCAACCCGGTATTCGGCCTCGGTTTTGGCTGCTACTTCTTCTTCGGTCACACCCGGGGCGAGGATCCGCAACACCAGCCCGTGTTCCTCCACGTCGAAGACGCACAGGTCGGTGATGATGCGGTCCACGACCCCGACACCGGTCAGGGGCAGATCGCACTCCCGCTTGAGCTTGGCGGAGCCGTCCTTGGCGACGTGTTCCGTCAAGACCAGCACACGAGGTGCTCCGGTCACAAGGTCCATGGCCCCGCCCATTCCCTTGACCATCTTGCCGGGAATCATCCAGTTGGCCAGGTCGCCGCGCTGCGAGACCTGCATGGCCCCCAGGATCGCCATCTTCACGTGTCCACCGCGGATCATCGCGAAGGACATCGCGGAGTCGAAGATCGCGGCCCCCGGCTGCAGGGTGATCGTCTGCTTCCCGGCGTTGATCAGGTCCGGGTCCTCGTCCCCCTCGTACGGGAACGGGCCCATGCCCAGCGCCCCGTTCTCGGTCTGCAGCACCACGCTCACGCCCTCGGGCAGGTTGTTCGCCACGAGGGTCGGGATCCCGATGCCCAGGTTCACGTAGTCGCCGTCATGCAGTTCCGACGCCGCGATGGCCGCCATCTCATCACGCGTCCAGCTCATGCCACCGCTCCTTCCGCTCCGCCGTTGCCAGCGCCTCGGACGGCACCACCGCCGGTCCGCACGTCCGTTCCGCCCTCCGACGACGACGCCGCGGGCCTCGGTCGCGTGGTGCGCTGCTCGATCTCCTTGGGCGCCCCTGAGTACTGCACCACGTGCTGCACGAAGACCCCGGGGGTCACGATGTGGTCCGGGTCCAACTCGCCCGGGGCCACGATCTCCTCGACCTCTGCAAACGTGATCCGTGCGGCCGTGGCGCACACCGGGTTGAAGTTGCGCGAGGTCCGCCGGTAGATCAGGTTGCCGTCCGTGTCCCCTCGCCACGCGTGCACCAGGGCGATGTCCGCGACGATCCCGCGTTCCAGGACGTAGGTGCGCCCGTCGAACTCCGCGGTGGGCTTCCCCTCCGCCACGCGCGTGCCCACACCGGTGGCGGTGTAGAACGCGGGGATCCCCGCACCGCCCGCGCGCAGCCGTTCGGCGAGCGTGCCCTGCGGGTTGAACTCGACCTCGAGCTCACCCTCCAGGTACTGGCGGGCGAACTCCTTGTTCTCCCCCACGTACGAGGACAGCACCTTACTCACCTGCTTGTTCTCCAGCAGCAGACCGAGCCCCTTGCCGTCCACGCCCATGTTGTTGGACACCACGGTCAGGTCCTTGGCTCCGTTGTCCCGGACCGCTTCGATGAGGTCCCGCGGGATCCCGGACAGTCCGAAACCGCCCACCGCCACGGTCATCCCGTCCCCCAGCGTCTCGGCGAGCAACTCGGCCACGTTGTCCCTGAGTTTGGACATGGTCAGCCCTCCAGTGCGTGATCTGCCTCTCAGACTAGAAAGTGACCACATCTTGGTCAATGCTTCACCCGTAATCGTCGGTGAAGGGATCACAATCTGAAAAACTGTCGCTAGTCTGTCCATATTGTGAACGTCCCGACGCAGGAGCGTGTATGACCCCGCAGAAATCCCGGAACCCGCAGCTCTCCCCGCAGGGCACGCAGGTGGTCTCCCGGGTCGCCGCGATCCTGCAGGCCGTGGCATCCGGGGAGTCAGCCGGATCCACCGCAGCCATCGCCCACCGCACGGGGCTGACCCGGCCCACCACGCACCGATTGCTCGCAGCGCTCGCCGCCGAGGGGCTCGTGGACCGCACGGAGGACGGCAACTGGGCCCTGGGTCCCGAACTGCACATCCTGGGCACGGTGGCCGCCCAACGTTATCCCGCCCAGGACCTCGCGACCCCGTGCCTGCAGCGGCTCGCCGAGGCCACGGGCGAGTCTGCGTTCTTCTCCGCTCGCCGCGGCAACGAGGTCATCTGCCTGGCCCGGGTGGAGGGGGCGTTCCCGGTGCGCTCGCACGTGCTCTACGAGGGCCTGCGGTTGCCCCTGGGCGTGGCCTCCGCGGGACTCGCGATCCTCGGTCACCTACCCCCGGACCAATTGGAGACCGCCCTCGCGGACACCCGGGAGGAGCGGACGCGCCTCGGTCCACAGCACGACGACGCTCACGTCCGCCGCCTCGTCGCCCAGGTCCGGGAGGACGGCTGGTCCCTGAACCCCGGACGTATTGTGGAGGGCTCGTGGGGCATGGCGGCCGCGGTGTTCGACGCGACCGGCCAACCCCGCTACGCGCTCTCCCTGACGGGGATCGAACCCCGGTTCACCGCGGAACGCAGACCCGGCCTCGGGGCGGCTTTGCTGGACCAGGCCCACAAGCTCTCCACGGCGCTGCGCGCGGGGGCCACGACCGTGTGAACCGGACGCAGCGGCGTCGTCCCGTACCGTCAGACCCCGCGTCCTCGCACCCCGGAACATCTGTGCCCCGATACCGCACGCGTTGTGCGACTGCGAGTGTTTTTTCGGGACGCAGATGTTCGGGCCCTTGGCCGGAGAGGGGCCGTGGAACGCGGGCCATTGCCTCGACACCGAACGGCAGCGAGGGTGGACGCGGCGACGTCGCCCCGCGCTCAGGACGCCGTCCAGCCACCGTCCATCGCGTAGGACGCACCCGTGACCATGCCCGCGGACGGGCCGGCCAGGAACGCGATGAGCTCGCCAACCTCCTCGGGTTCCACGAGGCGCTTGATCGCGGACTCGGTGAGCATGATCTTCTCGATCACCTGGTCCTCGGGGATCCTGTGGGTCGCGGCCTGGTCCTTGATCTGCTTGTCCACGAGCGGGGTGTGCACGTAACTGGGGTTGACGCAGTTGCTGGTCACACCGTGCTCAGCGCCCTCCAGGGCCACGGTCTTGGACAGCCCTTCGAGCCCATGCTTGGCCGTGACGTACGCGGATTTGTACGCGGACGCGCGCAGACCGTGGATGGAGGAGACGTTGATGATCCGGCCCCATCCGCGCTCGTACATGTGCGGCAGCGCGGCACGGATCAGCAGGAACGGAGCCTCGAGCATGAGCGTGAGGATGCGGTGGAAGTCCGCGGGGTCGAAGTCCTGCACGGGTGCCACCTTTTGGATCCCCGCGTTGTTGACCAGGATGTCCACGTCCAGGCTCAGTTCGGTGAGCGCGGCGGTGTCCGAGAGGTCCACGACCCAGGCTTCCCCGCCCACCTCGGAGGCCGTCGTCTGAGCGGCTTCTTCATTGATGTCCGCGACGACCACATGGGCGCCGCGGTCCGCGAACGCCTGCACGGCGGCGCGGCCGATCCCGCTGGCCCCACCGGTGACCAGGGCCTTCTTCCCCTCGAGTGATTGCTCCATGACAGCCTCTTTGCGCGTGGACGGTTCTCCTACCGCGTCACGCTACGCCCCGGGGGGCCGCCGGGTCACGATCCGGAACGGACCACCCCGGACCAGCTACGAGTCACGGCCCGCACCGGGGGCCGCCCGGTCACGGAAGCCCCGGTGACCCGAGCCCGAGGGGCCGGGCAGGAGGAACCCGGGGAGCGGCGTCGTCGTCCGACACGCCACAACTGGCGTCCACTCCTCGCGATGCTGTTGGATGGAGCAGTACCCATCCAGAGCGGCCGAGAGATCTGGCTCGTGGAAGCCGCAGCAACCGGGGTGACACCGGTGCTAACGCCAGGACCGATGGAAAGGAACAGCACAGCCATGCCCTTGAACACCGATCGCATCCAGACCACCCACGTGGGCTCCCTGCCTCGCACCCCCGAGCTGCTGAAGGCCAACAACCGTTTCCAGGCGGGCGAGATCGACCTCTCCCAGCTGGGCGAGGCGCTCGACGAGGGCGTCAAGGAGATCGTGCGCACCCAGCGCGAGATCGGCATCGACATCGTCAACGACGGCGAGTACGGCCACACCACGTCCGGGGCCGTGGACTACGGGGCCTGGTGGAACTACTCGTTCCACCGCCTGGGCGGGCTGACCCCCACGGACGAGGACCGCTGGAACGAGGGCGAGAAGCACCGTTCCAGCCCGGGACACATCGTGCTCACGAGCTTCCCCGACCGCCGCGACCGGGAGCGCTTCCGGGACGCCTATGAGGACCCCACAGCGGGCGTGCTCGTGCACCGCAACACGGTCTCCCAGCCCAAGATCACGGGCCCGCTGACCTACACGGGTCAGGAGGCGGTGGCCGGGGACATCCGCCGCGTGAAGGACGCGATGGCTCTGAACGGTGCCACGCAGGGCTTCGTCGCGGCACTGTCCCCCGGCTCCTGCGCGCGCGTGAAGAACGAGTACTACGCCACGGACGAGGAGCTGGTCTACGCGTGCGCGGACGTGATGCGTGAGGAGTACAAGGCCATCGTGGACGCCGGACTGACCGTGCAGATCGACGACCCCTCGATCGCCGAGTCCTGGGACCAGATCAACCCCGAGCCCACCGTGGAGGACTACCTGGCCTTCACCCAGCTGCGCGTGGACGCGCTGAACTACGCACTGCGCGACCTCCCCGAGGAGCAGATCCGCTTCCACCTGTGCTGGGGTTCGTGGCACGGCCCGCACACCACGGACCTCGAGTTCAAGTACCTCGTGGACCTCATGCTCACCATCCGCGCGCAGGGCTACAGCTTCGAGGCGTCCAGCCCGCGCCACGGCCACGAGTGGAAGGTCTGGAAGGACCACCAGCTGCCCGAGGGCAAGGTGGTCTACCCCGGTTTCGTCTCTCACTCGACCAACGTGGTGGAGCACCCCGAGCTCGTGGCGGACCGGATCGAGCAGTACGCGTCCGTGGTGGGCAAGGAGAACGTGATCGCCTCCACGGACTGCGGTCTGGGCGGGCGGTTGCACCCGCAGATCGCGCTGGCCAAGCTCGAGTCCCTCGTGGTGGGTGCGCGGATCGCGTCCGAGCGCCTGTTCTGATCAGGCCGCGCGGCTGGTCCTGCAGCTTTTAGTCCCACCGCGTCGCTGACCGTTCCGGTTCCCCGATCTTCCCGGACGACGCCGCCCGCCCCCCTTCCGCTGCGCCCGCACCTTCCACGGTGCGGCACGGCGGGAGGGGGCGTTGCCGTGTCATGAACGCGTCACAACGGCCGACATGCTGCCCGCCCGGGTGAACGGCCCGGGAAAAATATACGATTTAATACACGAAACGTGTGGTGCGCTTCACATTCTTTCGTACACTTATTTCGAGACCAATCGGTCGGTTATTCCCCTGATCCACTCCGCCACTGGCACCCCACGGACCCCGCGTCCGCCGATCCTGGAGACCCGCATGGCATCCACCACCTCAGCGCCCGCTCAGCTGGCGCACACCATGACCCGAGAAGAACGCAAGGTCCTTGCGGGCACCCTCGTGGGCACCACCATCGAGTGGTACGACTTCTTCATCTATGCGCAGGCGGCCGCCTTCATCCTGGCCACCCATTTCTTCAACCCGGCGGGCGAGCAGAACGCCACGCTGGGACAGATCGTCGCCTGGGCGTCCCTGGGCATCAGCTTCCTCTTCCGTCCCCTGGGTGCGATCGTGGCCGGTCACATCGGTGACAAGTACGGGCGCAAGATCACCCTGGTCATGACTCTCTTCGGGATGGGCGCGGCCACCACGCTGATCGGCCTGCTGCCCACGTACGAGCAGATCGGTATCGCGGCCCCCATCATCCTGCTGGTCCTGCGTATCCTGCAGGGCTTCTCCGCCGGTGGTGAGTGGGGTGGTGCGGCCCTGATGTCCGTGGAGCACGCGCCCGCGAACAAGCGCGGCTTCTTCGGCGCCTACCCCCAGATCGGTGTGCCCCTGGGCGTACTGATGGCCACCCTGTTCATGTTCGGTCTGAGCGCCATCCTGACCCCCGAGCAGTTCGAGGCCTGGGGCTGGCGCGTTCCGTTCCTGTTCTCCATCGTGCTGATCTTCGTGGGCTGGCTGATCCGCCGCTCCGTGGACGAGTCCCCCGTGTTCCTGGAGATGCGCCAGCGCGCCAAGGAGTCCTCCGCTCCCCTGGGCCAGCTGTTCCGGACCAACTCCCCGCAGGTCATCCTGGCCGCGCTGATCTTCGCCGCGAACAACGCCGCGGGCTACCTGGTCATCGCGTTCTTCGCGTTCTACGGCACCAAGGCCCTGGGGATGTCCCGCCCCGAGACGCTGATCGCCACGCTCGTGGGCGGCGTCGGGTGGCTCATCTTCACGATGTTCGGCGGGTGGATCTCGGACAAGATCGGGCGCAAGCTCACGTTCCAGATCGGCTACGGCATCATCATCCTGTGGGCCATCCCCATGTGGTGAATGCTCAACACGGCGTCCCTGCCCCTGTTCGCGGCCGCGATCTTCATCCTGACGATCGGTCTGGGTCCGTCCTACGGTCCGCAGTCCGCCATGTACGCCGAGATGTTCCCGGCCCGCGTCCGCTACTCCGGTGTCTCGATCGGTTACGCCCTGGGGTCGATCATTGGTGGCGCGTTCGCCCCCATGATCGCCCAGCTGCTGCTCAACCGCACCGGCGCCGCGTGGACCATCGGCCTGTACATCTCCATGATCTCGCTCGTGTCCTTCATCGCGGTCTCGTTCGTCAAGAAGTCGGACCAGGGCAAGGACCTGCACGTCGCGGAGGTGCACCAGGAGTACGTCCGGGCGCACCCGGACGAGATCGTTCCCCCGGTGGCCGGCGAGCCCGAGACCACCGCTCCGGCGCGCATCCGCCGCCACTGATCCCCGACACACGAACCAACCGTCCCGGCCTCTGATTCGTCGGAGGTCACGACGGCGCACGGCGGGCCCGGCAGCCATACGGTTGCCGGGCCCGTCGCGCTCTTCCCCGCGTGACCGTCATCGATTGACGTGGCTCACATGATCGGGGAACCTTTGCAGTGAACGTTCGGTCAGTTATTGCCTCACTTAGGAGTTGCCATGTCCTCGATGCCCCAAGCCTTCCTCGTCGGAGGGGCGCGAACCCCCGTGGGTCGTTACGGCGGTGCCCTGTCCTCGGTGCGCCCGGACGACATAGCCGCACTGTGCATCCGTTCCGTCGTGGAGGACGCCGGCATCGATCCCGCGCTCGTGGACGAGGTGATCCTGGGCAACGCCAACGGCGCCGGTGAGGAGAACCGCAACGTGGCCCGGATGGCGTGGCTGCTCAACGGGTACCCGGACACGGTCCCCGGGATTACGGTCAACCGGCTGTGCGCGTCGGGGATGTCCGCGATCACGATCGCGTCCCAGATGATCAAGTCCGGGGCCGCGGACATCGTGGTGGCCGGTGGTGTGGAATCCATGTCCCGCGCGCCGTGGGTCATGGAGAAGCCCCGTACGGCGTTCGCCAAGCCCGGGGAGGTCTTCGACACCTCGATCGGGTGGCGGTTCGTGAACCCCGCGTTCGTGGAGGGCCCGCTCTCGCGGGACGGCAAGGCCACCTACTCGATGCCCGAGACGGCCGAGGAGGTCGCCCGGGTGGACGGAATCTCCCGCGAGGACGCGGACGCCTTCGCCGCGCAGTCGCACGAAAAGGCCCTGGCCGCGATCCGCGCCGGTCATTTCGACGCCGAGATCGTGCCCGTGGAGGTCCACGGCCGCAAGGGTGCGGTCACGGTCGTGGACACGGACGAGGGCCCCCGCGAGGGCTCCACCCCGGAGGTGCTCGCCAAGCTGCGCCCCGTGGTCAAGGGCGGGTCCGTGGTCACGGCCGGTAACTCGTCCTCGCTCAACGACGGCGCGTCCGCCGTGATCGTGGCCAGCGAACGGGCCGTGACCAAGTACGGGCTCAACGCCCGAGGCCGCGTCGTGGACGGTGCTTCCGCCGGTCTCGCCCCCGAGATCATGGGCCTGGGCCCGGTGCCCGCATCCGAGAAGGTCCTGGAACGCGCCGGTTGGAACGCGGGCGATCTGGGCTCCGTGGAGATCAACGAGGCGTTCGCGACCCAGTCGCTCGCATCGATCCGCCGGCTCGGCCTGGACCCGGAGATCGTGAACCGGGACGGCGGGGCGATCGCCCTGGGCCACCCCCTGGGTTCTTCGGGCTCGCGCATCGTCATCACCCTGCTGGGCCGGATGGAGCGGGAGCAGACCGCCAAGGGCCTGGCCACCATGTGCATCGGCGTGGGCCAGGGTGCAGCACTGCTCGTGGAGCGGGTGTGATCCTGCCATGACGCAGCACGACACCCCCGAGTGGGCCGCGCAGTTCACGGCCCTGCGCATCACCGACACCCCGGACCGCATGCACGTGGCGCTGGACCGCCCCGCAGTGCGCAACGCCATCGACGAGGTCATGGTGGACGAGTTGCACGCTGTGTGCACCCGTCTGGAACGCGATCCCCGGATCATGATCCTGAGCGGCACGCACGTGAACGGGAAGGGGATCTTCGCCTCCGGTGCGGACATCGCGCAACTGCGCGAGCGGCGTCGTGAGGACGCCCTGCGCGGCGTGAACTCGCAGCTGTTCGACCGGATCGCCAAGCTACCCATGCCCGTGATCGCGGCCCTGGACGGCTACGCGCTGGGCGGGGGCGCGGAACTCGCGTGGGCCGCGGACTTCCGGATCGGCACGCCGCGGGTCACGGTGGGCCAACCCGAGACCGGCCTGGGCATCATTGCCGCCGCGGGGGCCCTGTGGCGGTTGCGGGAACTGGCCGGTGAGTCACTCGCCAAGGACATCCTGCTGGCCGGTCGGACCCTCTCCGCGCAGGAGGCCCTGGAGGCCCACCTGATCACCGAGATCCACGAACCAGACGAGCTGCTGGCCGCGGCGGACGCTCTGGCCGATCGCATCGCCGCGCAGGACCCGCTGGCCGTGCGCGTGTCCAAACGTGTGTTCGCCATGCCGCGCGAGGCGCACCCCCACGTGGACGAGCTCGCGCAGGCCATCCTGTTCGAGTCGCAGGCCAAATTCGACCGTATGCAAGCGTTCCTGGACCGCAAGAGGGAGCCCAAGACATGACCGAGAACACCACCGCAACCGTCCCGTCCCGCATGGGAGTCCTGGGAGGCGGGCGCATGGGCGCGGGGATCGCCCACGCGTTCCTGATCTCCGGAGCGCGCGTGACCGTGGTGGAAGTGGACGGGCTCGCCGATGAGCTCCAGCGCCCCGAGCGGTTCTGCGGCAGGCACTTCTTCAACCCCGTCCCGGCTTCCAAGCTCGTGGAGATCGTGATCGGGCGCAAGACCCGTCAGGAGCTGAAAGAGCTGACCCTGCAGTGGGTCGCGGGCATCGGCAAGACGCCGGCCACCGTGAACGACGCCCCCGCTTCGCCCCGCCCCAGCTCATGCGGGACATGGTGGAGCGCGGCGAACTGGGCCGTAAATCCGGCAAGGGGTTCTACGACTACTCCTGAGCGCGTGCACGGCAGTACTCGTGGCGGGTCGGATGCGCATCGGCTGTTCCGCGCGTCGAACCCCTTCTGACTTGGGGTTCGACGACGCCGCGGGGCTGTTCCCCACCCCCCGGCCCGGTCACCGCCCCGGCACGACAGAGGTCGCGATTTCGTCACGACGTGTTGCGAAAGCAAACGTCTTGATGAATCGTAGGGCGTGTTCGTCATCGAAAAACTTCGTAGAGGTGATGGAGATGCAGAGCACCAGGACCAAGACCCTGACCGCCGCGGTTCTCGCGGTCCCCCTGCTCGTGGGCTGCGGCCAGAATGGCCAGAACGCGGCAGAGGCCACCACGCCCCAGGGGTCTCAGAGCGTGAGCACTCCGGCGCAGCAGACCGCGCACGGTTCCACGGCGGCCACCGACGGCGCCACCGCGGTGGCCCAGCCCAGTCCCGCCGACACGGCCACCGCTGCGAACACCGCGGGTGCGGGCAGCACCCCGGCCGCGTCAGCCACCGCTACGGCGCCGTCCCTGCCGGCCGTCGCGGACCCCTGCGCGGGGCCGTGCGACAAGACCGCAGCGATCCCGGTGCACCACCCCGTCTTCGGCGCCATGGAGATCGTGAGCTACGAACGTGTCGTGGAACCCGGCAGCGCCCCCGCGGGCAAGCAGGCCAGCT